>CAYMFV010000076.1:0-10102 GCA_964389745.1 uncultured Planctomycetales bacterium
CTTTTTAGGGCCTTCTTACCGCCGGCCCCGTTCCAAACCACAGGTGCTCCCTTCCACAGAGCCTATGGGTAACCAGCATCCACAACTCTACCTTCATGCCCAGGCGCAAGTCGGGCAGCGGTTGTTAGTTGAATCCTTCGAGGCGTGGCCTGCGCAAGCACGGGCCGCTGACATGCTTCTCGATGCGCTAAGCAATGCTGGGTGGCACGTTCGACAACCACCGCCTTCCAGCCTCGGTCGTCTCGAACGGGCCTGGAATCTCATGCAGCATCTGTCGCTACCCCGACAGCAGCACATCTTCCGACAGCAATTCCGTCGTGACCCAGATCTCGGCTACGCCTGGGCATGCAATGCTGCCTCTCGCGGCTTCACTAGGGCCTTCATTCACGCATCCCTGCATTACCTGGGTGGACTGGTCCTGGAGGGATTCGGCCAGGTCCGACGCATGCTGGAGTTCTCCTACCACCTCTATCGCCTTCATCAGAACCCATCCATGGGATGGGCCTACATGGACGTCACCGCCAGGACGAAGGTTACCGTGAAGTGGCACCGAGAGCTTGCCAACCTCCGCAGTAACCGCGCCAACGTACTTGCGGACTCCGGTACGCCGCGGATAGTGCGCGAGATCGTGAAACGATTCAGCGACCCTCAGAACATTGGCGCCCATGCCAACGCCGCCTACAGCATCTGGTCCGACGGAGGTAAGGCCGTGCAAGCCGGCCAGGTTGTCCAGTTGCTCTCACCCTACGACTTGGCCAATGAGAACAGAGGCCACTACCTCACGGTTACCACCAACCATGCTCTCCACCTCGCTGACGCCCTTGTAGCGCTTCGACCGGAGATCGACAGAGCGCGCTGGAGCGAAGAAGCCGCAAAGGTCGCAGCTGTCCTGAGACCACTGATTGTCCAGGCCCACCGCGCCCTCCTGCACGAGTTGGAGACGTGAAGCCAGCCCACAGGGAAGCTAGGGCCTGCGTGCGGTCGTCATCCAAGCGCATGCGCTTCTCGGCTTACCCATCGGTAGCCGAGGAACCGCTGGCGTGCATCCCTCGGACATAGCCATCCAACGCCGCCCAGGCATCGTCAATGTCATCGGACCTGAAGAGCTGTGGCCAAGCCTCTCTTGCCACCTCCACTGCATCCTTGTAGATCCTCGCCGTTCGTACGGCCAACTGCCCAACCAGCCAGTCATTGCGGTGCCTGGCGAGGAGATCGTCGACAGGGAAGAGAACCTTCGTCTGCTCCGGGTCCGCGTGGACAAACTTGGAGCCCCAGCGATGGAGGATGAACCAGTCGTCCAGCCGGTCTCGTGACATCGCCCATTCCCGCAGCTCTTGCCCGAGTAGGAACTTCACTCCGTCACCCCGGCCGTAAAGACGCCTGAGGCGCTGTCGCCGCCTTCGCCATTGGCACCCCGGCACTGGGCTCTTCCGGTACTGGCTTAGAACTTCGTAAGACGCTATGTCCTCCATGATCCGGTATCTGGACAACAGTCCTTGGATCCGCAGCCGTTTGGCCATCACGGCAGCTCGGTCCTGGTGTCGCATCTCTGTGAACACCGCATAGGACTCGTACGCCATCCGTGCCGCGGCCACCCCGGCGAGAATGGCGTCCATGCGCAGGCTCTGTGCCACTTCCCGGCAGCTCTCGAGGACCCTGCACCACACCCAGAGCTTGATCCGCTCTACCCGTAGATCCCGGCCTTCCTGCACGCACGTCTTCGCGCGCGCCTGTGTGACCCACTGCGCGGTCTCGACAGCGAGGTCGAGGTAAAGGAGGAGCCGTTGCTCCCTGCTGGACCTGTCCAGGCCCGGCCCTCCCGGATAGCCGAGCTTCTCTGGAAGATCGCCCAGTGTGTCCCAGTAATCATCGGTGTCCATCTGGTTCACCATCAGGTCAATGGACTCCATGGACGGGTCGTCAGAAGCGGCCTCGTCTTCCTCCTCAAGGGGCAGGATGACCGGCTCCCACCATCTCTCATAGCTCTCAATGGCCGCTTGCATCGGGTGTATGCCCTCCTCCCAATGCTCCGCCTCCGTCCCAACATCCAGGTACTCGAGTCCATAAGCAAACCAGAACAGGAACCGCGCTCGCGCGAACCACTGCTCCAGGGTCTCCCCGAACGAATTGACCTCCGCGTCCATCGTCAAGTACCCGTGCGCCGAACTGCTGCCATGATGATCTACGGTACTCAGTGCAAAACCTCTTCTCCACGACATCCCACCGACGTGAATGCGTTGGTTCGCACTGCCTTGAATGTTCGATCTTCGCGCATGGCCACGGGGAAGGACTCGAGCAGGTGGCCGAACTCTTCCGGAGTCAGGCCACATTGGTGCGCGATGCGTGCGTCCCAAAGACCCGCCTCTGTAGGCCGGCTCGGCAACATCGCTTGCAGGCTGGCGGATTCGTCTGCCTTCCACCAGGGCAAGGCCAGGACCTCGCCTTTCAGGACGTGGTTGCCACCGGCCCGGAGACGGTAGAGCCAGTCGATCAGTACGGAGTTCATCCAGCCGACGGAAACATCCCTCTCTGCACTGGTTCGGAACCAAGCCGTCCAAAGCGTGTGACCGTGCCCAGCCTTGAACTCGACCGGAGCGGCGATCACGGTTCGCTCGTTGGTGTCGCTCGCCACTTCCCGCCATGTCAAGCCCTGCGGATACCGATGGCGTGGGAGCTGGTCTGCGCGCACGAAGTACCGGTGGGCCCCCGAGTAGCGCGCCGTCCACTGCCACGTGTGCTTCCCCTCCTGCAGCGGTACCCACCCCGCCTCCAGCAGGCGGTCGAGCACTTCCTGGCGGGAGGTGTCCTCCCCGGGCGCCAGGAGGCCCTGGCGCTCGAGCTCGGCGCGGGGCGTGAACAGGTGGGAGTCGCTGGTCATGTTGAACTCCTGCGCGAACTCCACCTGCCAGCCGTCGGCGATGCGGTCCTGGAGGAGGGGGCGGTCGTGGTAGATCTTCTCGCAGATCTCGATGTCGAGCTGCGAGCGGAACTCCATCAGGGAGCGCGTGCCGGGGGCGAAGTGGCGGATCTGCTCCTTGCGGATGAGGAGGTGCGGCGGCTCCAGCCGCTCCCAGTCGGCCGGGTCATGGCGCATGAAGGCCGCCCGGATGGCCTCGGTCGGCCGGTCGGGGCTCTTCTCCACGATGACGGGGCAGAACTTGAAGCTGCGGTGGATGTCGAAGATCCTCCGCCGGTTCTCGAAGCCGTACACCCACTCCCAGCGGGACTCGTCCAGGAAGAGGTCCCGCAGCTCCGTACAGCCCTTGTCGGTGTAGATGCCCGAGGGCACCAGCATCCCCAGGCGGCCGCCCCGGCGCAGGAGGGACCAGGCCTGTTCCAGGAAGAGCTTGTAGGAGTCGTTCTTGCCCTTGCCCTGTAGTCGGAACGGGTGCGGCGGTTCGATGATGCGCCCCCGCTGCGCCCGCAGGGCCGCCCATGCCGTCCGCGCCGCCCGCCCTGATTGCCCGCCCGGCAGCGTGTCATCCCAGGGGTCGGTGGCCTGTCTTACCCAGTTCAGGAGATCCTTGAATCGGGCGATGTAGTCCTCCCAGCGCTCCCGGATGCCCGGGTCCCGCTCGAAGAGCTCCCTCTGCCGCCGGAGGGCCTCCTGCTTCCCGTAGGTCCGGTAGATGGGATCGTAGTTGGAGAAGAACTCGAGGGACTCCGGCTGGATCGTGTTCCACGGCGGATTCCCCACCACCGCGTCGAAGCCCGCCTCCTCCCGGCAGAAGACCTCGGGGAACTCCAGCTCCCAGTGGAAGAAGCGGAGTTCCTCCCGCAAGCGGCTCGTCCCCTCCTCCAGGCTCCCTGGTTCGTGGTACCAGCGGCGCGGCGTCGGCAGGACCTCGCCCGCCTCCTCCTCGCCCCGCACCGGCCAGAACCAGACCGCGCACCAGCGGTCGAAGGAACGGCGCAGCTCCTGGAGATGCGGGTGGTCCCGGACCTTCTCCCGCCAGAAGCGCTCTCGGGCATCCGGGTCGTGGACCGGCAATTCCTGCAGCTCCAGCAGGGCCTCGCAGGCCTCCTCGACGACGGCCCGGGGCGGCGGCACCTCCAGTTCGTGGAACATGTCCGCCTGGACCACCACCTTCCTGCCGAACATGTGCGGCTGCACCACCACCCGCGGCGCCTGGGAGATCATGCGCTCCACCTCGCGCCTCATCTCCGGCTTGACCACGTCCTTCCGCAGGGCCTTCAACCGTCGGGTCGCCTCCGGCGTGCCCCCCTCCCGTGCCCAGGCCAGCAGCGGGAAGTCCTCCACCTGGTCCAGCCACGCCCCCACCAGGGCGTTGCCGCACTTCACGTGGTGGGCGAAGAACTCGAAGGGCAGCTCCCGGGCCAGGGTCTCGATCCAGAGGGACACCCGGGCCAGCTCCACCGCCAGGGGGTTCACATCCACCCCGAAGAGGCAGCGCTGGGCCACGTGGCGCTTGAGGACGTTCCGCGCCTCCTCGGTGAGGGAGCCCCCCTCCACGGCCAGGAGCTCCGCCTCCCGCTCCCGCCCGGCCTCCACCGGCAGCCCGTAGGGCGCGGCATGGTGCTCGGCCGGCTCGGCGGCGATCCGCCGCTCCACCGCCCGGACCAGGGCCTCGGTCATGTAGCGGAGCGCCCCCACCAGGAAGGACCCCGAGCCGCAGGCCGGATCGCAGACCCGGAGGGCCAGGATCTCCTCGGGACTCCGGGGCACGAGCGTCCCGTCCTCCCCCTGCTCGTAGCAGAGGGGCTCCAGGGTGCGGCGGACCGTCGGCTGGGCCAGGGCCGGCTTCGTGTAGAAGGTGCCCGAGCCCTTCCGGGTGCCGCCCCAGCGCACCAGGTAGAACTCCCCGGGCCCGTGGACGGCGGCGACCAGCCGCCTGGGCTCCAGCCGCAGCCGGGCCGCCCGGACCGCGCGCTCCGCCCACTCCCGGACCTCCCGCTCGCGGCGCTCCTCGGCGCTCTCCCCAGGCGCCGCGTCCTCCTCGTCCGGCTCGACCGCCTCCTCCGCCGCCGCGGCGACCGCCTCCTCGACCTCCGGCCCGCCGTCCTTCTCCTTCCGGAGCTTGCGGATGAGCCGGCCGAGCTCCCCGTCCTCCATCTGGCGGAGCAGACGGAAGGGCAGGTAGGGCTCCCGGCCGAGGCGCAGGCGCACCATCGCCTCGTCCTCCTCCCGGACCCGGCGCAGCTCGAAGTCCAGCAGGCCCTCGTAGAGGATGCCCACGTACTCCGTGGAGAGGTCCCCGAACTCCACCGGCGCCGGCACCCGCTCGGTCCGCCGCCCCCGGCGGATGCGGATCTCGGTGTACTTCAGGCTCTCCAGGAGTTCCAGGACCTGGAGGTCGTCCACCCGGGCATCCGGGGACTCCAGCACCGCCAGGGCCCGGCGGATGGGATCGTCGCTCTCGGGGTCGCCGGGGCGGAACAGCTCGCCGCCGTAGGCGAGGACCCGGCAGCCCCTGCCCTCGGCGCTCTCCCCGCCCGTGCTGAGGTCGCCGCCGCCGTGCACCAGGCGGAAGAGGGCCAGCAGCCGGGGCCAGGCGCCGTGCCGCTCGGCCAGGGCCTCCCGCCCGGCGTCGTCCCGGGCGGCCCGGAGCTGGGCGAGCAGGCCCTCGACCCCGTAGGACTCGTCGTAGAGGGGCTCGTCCCGGGGGAGCAGGTTGCGGCGCTCGCTCTCGGCGAAGAAGAGGACCACGAGGCGCATCACAACCCGCGTGGCGGCCTGGTAGAGGGCGCCGAGGTCCGCCTCGGGATCCACCAGGTGGCCGATGCCCCGGAGCACCCGCTCCACGCCCCGGCGGACCTGCTCGCCGAGGTAGGGGCTCAACTCCCCCTGGCGGGTGCGGGACTCCCGGACCGCCCGGTGCAGGGGCACCTCCACCCCCCCCACCGCGGTCAGGGCCCGTGGGCCGAGGAGGGCCAGGAAGCCCCGGAGGGTGGCCGACGCCCCCCCCTCCTCGAACCAGGCCTCGGCCTCCCACTGGGCCCAGGCGTCGGCGTCGGCCCCCGCCCAGACCAGCCGCCACTGGCGGCCGTTGGTGAGCAGCCCGACGGGGCAGCCCGTGCGGCGCAGGAGCTCCACGAAGCGGCCGTAGGTGCGCCGGCCACCGTGCATCCCGACCCGCTTGCTGCGCCGGTCGAACTGGACCAGGAAGGCCGGGCGGCCATCGTGGAGCAGGGCCCGGTGGGGGGCCAGGCGCTGGCCTCCCTCGGTGTGGGCGATGCAGGAGGGCGGGAGGTCGTCACGCTTGCGGAAGCTGTCGCCGTGGCCGAGGAAGGCGGCGAGGACCGTGTCGAGCCAGGGCAGGCCCTGGCGGCCGGGATCGGCGGCGAAGCGGGTCCAGCCCCGGCGCAGGGTCCGCAGGCGCTCCGCCGCCGGCACGGGCAGGCCGTCGCCGTGGAGCTCCTCCAGGAACTCCCGGAGGACCACCGGCGAGAGGACGAGGCCGGAGTGCTCCAGCAGGCTCCACCAGGCCAGGGGGTCGGGGCGGCTCATCGGGCGGGGGGCACGAGCAGCTCGAAGGCGACCGGGACGAGGGTGGCCCGGACGAGGGCGTAGCGGGCGGGGAGGACCTCCTCGAGGACGCGGCGGCACTCCCCTTCCAGGACCAGCAGCAGGGGCTCGAAGCGGCGGCGGCTCTCCTGCTCGAGGCGGGCGATGCACTCCTGGAGGTGCTGGCGCTGCTCCTCGAAGAGGACGCCTTCGTCGAGGCGCCGGCGCAGGCGCTCCAGCTCCCGGCGCCGGGTGTCGGCCGTGCTCCGGGCCTGCATGGCCTCGAGCTCGGCCCGGCGCTCCGCGAAGCGCCGCGCCTCGAGCTCCCGCTGCTCCTGGAGCCCCCTCGCCAGGCGCTGCTCCAGGTCCTGGCGGTAGAGCTCCTCCTCGTCCCGGAGGAGCTCGCCGAGGAGGGGCTGGAAGTCGGGCCAGAGGTCCCGGACGGTCTCGAGGTGGCGCTCGACCTCGCCTTCCTCCAGCTCCTCGCCGGGCGGGGGCTCGGCCCCGGGCAGGTGCCGCCAGCCGCTCCGCTCCAGGGCGAAGACGAAGGGCCGCAGCCCGGCGTCCACCATCTCCCGGAGCTGGTTCCGGGCCTCCCGGAGGACGTGGACCCGGACCAGGGCGTCGGTGCCCGACGGCAGCCCGGCGGTGCGCCACACCGTCCAGCGGCGGACCGGGGAGACGCCCCGCTCCGGGTCCTCCCACATGGCCCGGCGGAGGACGGCCAGGGCCCGCTGCATCAGCGGGTGGCCGAGGCGGAGGAGGACCGTGTCGGCCCGGGGCCGGAAGACGCGGCGCCCGCCCGCTTCCTCCTCGAGGAGGCGGGGGTCGAAGACGATGCGCGGCCGGGCCCCGGCCTGGATGCCCCTGCGGATGAGGAAGGCGTGCTCCACCAGGGTCCGCCAGGAGGGGGGGACGGTCCGCAGCCGGTAGAAGCCGGCCTCGTCGGGGCCCTGCAGCTCCCCCCCCTCGAGGCGGAGGGCCTCGGCCAGGAGGCGGGCCAGGGCCTCGGGGCTCAAGCCCAGGTTGAGCTCGGTGGCGCGCAGGCGGGCGACCACCTGCTCGTAGGCCTGTTCGCCGCCGCGGTCGGCCCCGTCCAGGTCCACCCGCTCCTCGGAGGCCTGCCGGGCGGACTCGATGCGGCGCTCAAGCTCGGCGTCGTCCAGGCCCCGGGCCCGCTCGAAGTGGTCCTCGACCGCCTGGGCCAGGACCTCCCCCACCGAGCCCAGGTCCTCCCGGGCGTCGTGGATCTTCCGGGCGATGCGCCGGAGGAACCAGAGGTCGGTGTCGTCCTGGGTGGCGAAGTGGGCGCAGAGCACGTCCCGGGCCTGGCCGTGGCGGTCCACCCGGCCGTTGCGCTGCTCCATGCGCATGGGGTTCCAGGGGATGTCGAAGTGGAAAACCTGGTGGCAGGTCTCCTGGAGGTTGATGCCCTCGGAGGCGGCGTCGGTGGCCACCAGGATGCGGACCGGGTCGTCCGGGTCGTTGAAGGCCGCCTTGAGCTGCTCCCGGTATTCCAGGTCGAGGCCGCCGTAGAGGGTGCGGACCCGGGGCTCGTCGAGGTCGAGGCGGCGGAGGCGCCAGAGCAGGTAGGCGAGGGTGTCCCTGGCCTCGGTGAAGAGGATGAGGCGCTCCGCGTCGCCCTGGTGGGCGTCCCACCAGGCGCGGAAGGCGTCGAAGCGGGTGTCCACGGGGAGCCAGCCCGAGGCCGGGAAGGGGTCCTGCACCCGCTCCCGGGTCCAGCCGAGGGCCTCCAGGGCCCGGGTGACCGCCTCCCGGGGGCTCTCCAGGTCCGCCGCAAGGGGCCGGAGCCAGGCGGAGGTCTGCTGGACGGCGTCGAGCTCCCGGGCGTTCTGCTCCTCGTCGTCGCCGAAGGCGTCCTCGACCGACTTCCTGGCGGTCTCGGCCTCCTCGAGGGGGACGGGGTCGAGCTCCAGGCCCTCGACGTGCTGCCACCAGGTCCGGGCGAAGGCGAAGGCCGAGCTCAAGAGCCGCTTCTGGAGGAGGGAGAAGAAGAAGCGGGCCTGGGCGCGCCGGCGGCTGGCGTCGAGGGGGCCGCCGGTCTCCTCGATGCGCCGGCGGCCCGCCCGGCGGTAGGCCCGGAGGGCGGCGAAGAGGGCCTGCTCCTCTGGGGCGAGGCGGACGGGGACGTCCTCGACCTGGCGCCCGGCGAAGCGCGGTCGGGGGCCCCGGTTCAGGTCCGACTTCAGCCGGCGGACCATGACGGCGTCCCGGTGCCGGCGCTGGGCGTCGGAGAGCTCGGCGCTGCGGGTGAAGCGGACCGGGTCGAGCAGCTCGAGGAGGCCGGTGAAGGACCAGGTGTAGCCGTTGTGGGGGGTGGCGGTGAGGAAGAGGCGGTGCTCGAAGTACCT
Source organism: uncultured Planctomycetales bacterium (assembly GCA_964389745.1). Lineage (GTDB taxonomy): Bacteria > Planctomycetota > UBA1135 > UBA1135 > UBA1135 > CAYMFV01. The sequence goes on from CAYMFV010000076.1 coordinate 8,839, forward strand.
GTTGAGTTCCCGGAGCATCCGGGTGCGCAGGGTCTCCTCCCCGAAGGGCGAGGTGGAGAAGTTGTGGGCCTCGTCCACGATGAGGACGTCCCATGGGGCGCTCGGGGCGCCGCCACTGCCGAGCAGGCTGTCGGCCGCCGAGCGGAAGGTCTCCCGGACGTCCTCCTGGGCCAGGAAGTCCATGGAGGTGATGGCCCGGGGTGTCGCCTTCCAGGGGTTCACCTCGGCGCCCTGCTCCCGGCGGATGCGGTCGATCTGCCGGCGGTCGAGCACCCGGAAGGAGAGGTGGAACTTGTCCCGGAGCTCCTCCTGCCACTGGCGCTGGAGAGCCGCCGGGCAGAGCACCAGGACCCGGCGGATGCCACGGCGGTGGATGAGCTCGGTGAGGATGAGGCCCGCCTCGATGGTCTTGCCCAGGCCCACGTCGTCGGCCAGGAGCAGGCTCACCCGGGGCATGAGCAGGGACTTCCAGAGGGGATAGAGCTGGTAGTCCTCGATCTGGACGGCGCTCTGCCACGGGGCGAGCAGGCTCTGGCGGTCTTCGGGTTCGAGGATGGAGTGGTGGGCGGCGTGGGCCCAGGTGACCGCGTCGAGGAAGGCCCGGAAGCGCTCGGGACGGTCCGGCCGGGTCGCGGGGTCGGCCAGGTCCGGAAGCTTCAGGCGACTGACGATCCGGGCATGGGGCTCGATCTCCCAGAGGAGCCACTCGCTCCGGGGATGGTCCCAGCCGTCGAGGTACTCGACCTCGACGAGGTGGGTGCGGGGCGCCGCGGCGTCCCGGGGCGGGGCCTTGACCTCGACGTGGCGGACGACGGCGGGCCGCCGGCGCACCAGGACGGTCTGGCCGGGGGCGGGGGCGGCGGGAGATGCGGACATGGGAATCGGGAACCTGCGCTGGGGAGATCGCGGGCCATGCTAGCAGCTCCCGGAGCCCGGGGGCCTGTCAGCGGGCCGGCGTGGGGAGGGCCGTTCCCGCTTCCAGCACGAGGTCATCCGGGGCCGCCAGCCAGGGCTCCAGGTGGCCGGCCGGCCTGACCGTCAGCCCGGGAGCCAGGCGGCCCAGTGCCTCGATGGCCGCCCTGTCGTCGGTCACCAGGACGTAGCCCCTTGCCTCCGCGAGGACAGCCGCCTCTCCTTCTCCATCGTCGATGCCTGGCTCGGCCGACAGAGCCTGGAACCGCGCCAGCTCCTCCGCCGTGTCCATTCCCACCACGGCGAGGATGCCGCGCTTCAATGGAGGAGCCAGGTCGATTGGTTCCCGGCG
>CAYMFV010000077.1:0-10087 GCA_964389745.1 uncultured Planctomycetales bacterium
GCCGGGGGGGGGCGAGGAGGGCCACGGCCAGGGCGGCCCCGGCCTCCCGGAGGACCTGGCGGCGGGCGCTCACCGGGCGTCCAGGGCGCAGCGGAAGCCGACGTAGGGGAGGCCCGTCAGGGCTGGCTCCAGCCAGCGGAAGGAGGAGGCGCAGGCCTCCGGTGGATCCTGGAAGGAGCCGCCCCGGACCACCGCCTGGGTCGTGGGGCCGGCCCGGCGCACCTGCAGGGCCCGGTTGCGTTCGGGATGCTCCTCGTAGAGGTCGGCGGTCCACTCCCGGACGTTGCCGCCCAGGCAGAGGACGCCCTGGGGCGTGGCGTCGCCGGTGAGGGCGGCGGGGGGCAGGGGGGCACCGGCGCCGTGCTCCCGGCAGTTCACGCGCCGGGGGTCGAAGGTCGCGCCGTGGGGCCAGGGCCGGCCCTCGAGCCCCCGGGCCGCCGCCTCCCACTCCTCCTCCGTGGGCAGGCGCTTGCCGGCCCAGCGGGCGTAGCGGGCGGCCGCGGTCCAGGGGATGCCGGTGACCGGCACCGTGGCGTGTCCGGGGGGGAACACCGGTGTCCCGTCCTCGGCCAGGCTCCAGTCCGGGGGCAGGAGGTCCTCCCGGAGGTCCCGGGGCAGGGCCTGGAGGAAGCGGGCCCAGTCGGCGCAGGAGACCTCCCTCTTGTCCAGGTAGAAGGGCCGGATGCGGACCTCCCGGGGCTTCTGCCAGTCGGGGAAGCCCAGGATGTAGCCGGTGGCCGGCCCCAGGACGTAGCGCCCGCCGGGGATCAGGGCCATGCCCTCGGGCACCTCCCGGGCGGCCCGGGTGAAGCGCTCGGGATGGCGGAGGCGCTCCCGGGCCAGGAAGGCCTCCTCCAGCTCGCCCATGGCCCGGGCGTACTCCGCCGCGGCGGGACATGCCCGGTAGAGCTCCTCGTTCCACCAGGCGTGGAAGGGGCCGGCGGCGGCCAGCTCCTGGCGCTGCTCCTCCCAGGCCTCCCGGGGGAACTCCCGCTCCTCCAGCCAGGCGGCCAGGAAGTCCGGCGCCTCGTCCGCCGGCACCTGGCCCTGGAACCAGGCCTCGGCCGCCTGGTAGGCGGCCAGCAGGGCCTCGTAGGCCCGGTCCCGCCGCTCGAGGGCCCGCTGGAAACGTCGCTCGGCCCGCTCCAGGCGGCGCTGCTGCCGGGCCTCCTGGGGCGATGCCGGCGCCGGTGCCGGCCGGAGGCCGGGAGCCAGGACGAGGGGTAGGAGGGCCAGGAGGAGTCGGCCTGTTAGCATGCGCCATCGATGTCCGGGACCGAGGGCCGGGAGCGGGTGCTCAAGGCGGACCTCCTGGGACGGGTGCTGCTGGTGGATTCTAGTCCCGGCCGGGGCCCGGGTCCCCACGTGCGCCGGGAGCCCGGAGCGGCCCGCTGGTGGCTGCGGCCCCTGGCCCGGCACCTGGCCCGGCGGGAGGCCCGGGCCCTGGCCCGCCTGGAGGGTATTCCGGGCGTGCCCCGCCTCCTCGCCACGGGGCCGGGAGGAGTGGTGGTCCGGGAGTGGCTGGAGGGCCGCCCCATGCACCACGCCCGGCCGGCGGACCCCGCCTGGTACCGGGCTGCCCTGGGCCTCCTGGTCGCCCTGCACCGCCGGGGCGTGGCCCACGACGACCTCGCCAAGGAGCCCAACTGGCTGGTCCTGGCCGACGGCCGGCCGGGCCTGGTGGACTTCCAGCTCGCCCTGGTCAGCCGGCGCCGGAGCCGGCTCTTCCGGCTCCTGGCCAGGGAGGACCTGCGCCACCTCCTCAAGCACAAGCGCAGCTACTGCCCGGAGGGGCTGACCCCCCGGGAGCTGGCCATCCTGGCCAGCCCGAGCCTCCCCGCCCGCCTCTGGCGGGCGACGGGGAAGCGCGCCTACCTCCTGGTCACCCGCCGGTTGCTGGGCTGGGCCGACCGGGAGGGGGCGGGGGACCGGGGTGCTCCGGGCCAGCCACCTGGAGGCTGACGCCCCGGGCCCTCAGTTGCGGATGTGCTTGAGGACGTAGACCCTCCAGAGGGACTCGAACTCGAAGATGTCGATCTTCCCCCAGGAAGCGGCGATCGCCTTCTTCCAGATCTCCTGCTTGCGCTCCTCGCTCAGCCGTTGCACCAGGTTGTGGACCGCGAGGTCCTCCGGCGCGAGCTCCACGCCCTCCTGCTCCGCCTCCTTCTTCATCTCCTCGCGGATCTCGTCGTAGGCGCGCAGGTACTCCTCGTGGAGAACCCGGATGTAGTTCGGGATGATGTCGGCGTACTCCTTCCGCCACACCTTGCTCGAGACCTTCCCCGCCATGCCCTGGCGCAAGTAGTAGATGATGGACCAGGACTCGCAGTAGGGAGAGGTCGGCGTGGGCCCCTGGTTCTGCCACTGGGGGTGGTTGAAGCGGATGTGGTCGCCGATGGGCTTGTACGTGCCATCCCGGATCATCTGCCGGATCTGGGTGAGGCGGTCCTCGCCCTTCATCTTCGCCCGGATGGTCACCTTCCGGCCGCGGAACTCGGCGGCGGCGTAGTAGTCGCCATGGCCTTCGTCGAACCAACGATGGGCCTCGGATTCGTCGAACAGGAAGTGGCAGTACTGGTGGAAGGCCTCGTGGGTCAGGACGCCGTAGGTCAGGTTGCGGTTGACGTCCTTGAAATCGACGATCACCAGCTCGGTGGTCCCCGGATTGAAGTAGCCGGCGGCGCCGATGCCACCGTAGCGCAGGAACTCGTCGTAGGTGGAGCAGACGCGGAGGACGGAGACGTGGGTGAGAGGCCGGCTCGGCGGGAAGTCCCGCTCGAACAGGTCCCGGGAGGCCTCCAGGCGGCTGATCAGTGTCTGCAGGAAGCGCCGGTCGTCGGAGGAGGTGAGGACGATGTAGCGCTGGGAGGGGGTCTCCAGGACCTCCCATCCCTCGGTGCGACTCGCCTGGTCCCGGTAGTAGGCCAGGAGCTCCTCGTAGGAGGCGGTCCGCTCATCCTTCAGGGCGACGGCTGCCTCCCGCTCGATGATCTCGAAGGTCTTGGCGCAGCCCGTGAAGACCTTGACCCACTTGCGCTCGTGCTCCCTGGGGACCAGGAACACCAGGACGATGTCGTAGTCGGTGAGCGGGAAGGTATAGGTGTGAAACGCCAGGTCGAACTGGCCGTTGAAGGCCCGGAAGGCCTGGTACCGCATCGGCAGGCCGTGCGCCTTGCCCTCCTTGGGCTCCTCGGCCTCGAAGTCCCGGAGCCCCCAGATGTCCTTGAAGGTCTGCAGGTAGTCGGCGATGGTCGGACGGCTGCTGTCGGTCTTGACGCGCTCGCGGAGGCCGCCGGTACCCTCATCCTCGGTCCGGGTCACCGCGGCCCGGGGCTCGAACTTCAGCACCTGCAGGTTCAGGTTCACCTGGCCGACGGCGTTGCCCACCCGGACGTTCACGGCGGGACCATCCATCTTGGTCAGGACGCCTCTCTCTGCCTGGCTCTGGCGGACCGGCACCACCATCCAGCCGTCCGGGTAGCGGAAGCGATAGCCGTAGTGGTGGTCCTCGAAGTACTTGCGGCCGACCCGGGCCTTCTGGGCCGGGGCGGACGGCGCGAGGCCGGCGAAGGCGACGGCGAGAGTGAGGAGAACGAGCTGGGTGCGGAGTCGCATGGCGGGTCCCCGGGATGAGACCTCCCGGGCGCCTCTATCCTTGCACAACGGCCGGCGAGCCGCCACCCCGCCAGGGGGCAGGACCGGCACGCCTCGGGCGCCGCCCGGGCGCCCGCTCAGCTCGCGTTTCAGGTGGGGCCGCCCGAGCCGCAGCCCGAGCCGTCGCCGGAGCACTCGGAGCCGCCGCCGCCGGTCCGGTAGTCGGTGGCGTGGAAGCCGGACCCCCGGAAGAGGAGGCCGCCGCCGCCGCCCAGAAGGCGCTGCAGGCGCGGCTTGGAGCAGGCCGGACAGTCGGTGAGGGGGTCGGCGGAGATGCGCTGGAAGGCCTCGAACTCGTGGCCGCAGGCGGTGCAGCGGTAGTCGTAGTGGGGCATGGCTCCAGTCTCCTTTCCCGTGTCCTGGGATCGCGGGTGGGCGCCCGGGATTCAGCTTTTCTCCTGCTTCTCGCTGGCGTCCCCCTGCCCGGGCGCCGGGCCGTCCGCGGCCGGGCGCAGCAGGCGCACCTGGGCGGGCCGGAGGATGTGCCGGCCCATGCGGTAGCCCCGGCGCAGGACATCCAGCCGGGGGGCGTCCAGGTCCGGGCGCTCCTCCACGTGCACCGCCTCGTGGTGCTGGGGGTCGAAGTCCTGTTCGGGTCCCGGCTCGATGGACTCCAGCCCGAAGCGCTGGAAGGTGTCCTCCAGGGAGCAGTGGATGGCCCGGACGCCCTCCACGAAGGGCCGGGCGGCCGGGGCCTTGGCCAGCTCGCCGGGCAGGGCGTCGAGGGCGAGCTGGAGGTGGTCCGCCAGGGTGATGAGTTCGTGGAAGAGGGCCTCGAGGCGCCGGCGGGTCCGGTCCTCGACCTCCTCTTCCATGCGGCGGCGCATGTTGACCATCTCGGCCTGGGCCCGCAGGGCGCGCTCCCGCCACTGCTCCAGCTCGGCGGCGGTTGCGGCCGGCGGTTCCGCGGCGGCGGCCGGCGGGGTGGCCTTCCGGGCCTCGGCCGCGGCCTTCCTGCCCCGGTCCTTCCGCCGGGACCTGCTTCGCTCCTTCTTTCCGTCGCTGGGGCTCATGGTCTCCCTTCCTCCTGACCTTCCCGATCCTGCCGCCGGAGGGCGGCCGGCCTAGCCGCGCTTCCGCCGTGCTTCTTCCAGGGCGCTCTCCTCGAGCTCCCGGAGGCGCTTGAGCAGCGCCTTCTCCTCCCGGCCGAGCCGGGTGGGGACCTCCACGTACACCCGCACGAAGAGGTCGCCCCGGTGGCCGCCGTGGAGGCGGGGCAGGCCCTGGCCCCGGAGGCGGAAGAGCTTGCCGGTGGGGGTCCCGGCGGGGACCGTCATCCGCGCCTCGCCTTCGAGGGTCGGGACCATGATGCGGTCGCCGAGGACGGCCTGGGTGTAGCGGACGGGCACCTCCACGTAGAGGTCCCGGCCCTCCCGGTGGAAGCGTGGGTGGGGCCGGACCCGAACCTCCACGAAGAGGTCGCCGGGCCGCCCGCCGTTGGGGGCGGCGTCGCCCTCGCCGCCGAGGCGGATCTGGGCGCCGTCCTCGATACCCGCCGGGATGCTCACGGCGATCTCCCGTTCCCGCTCCACCAGGCCCGTGCCGCTGCAGGCGGCGCAGGGGTCGTCCACGACCTGGCCGGCGCCGTGACAGCGGGGACAGGTGGTGCGGACGGCGAAGAAGCCCTGCTGCTGGTGCACCTGGCCCCGGCCCCGGCACAGGGGGCAGGCACCCGGGGCGGTCCCCCGGGCGGAACCGGTGCCCCGGCAGCGGGCGCAGGGTTCGTGGCGGCGCAGGGCGATGGTCCGCCGGGCGCCCTCCAACACCTCCTCCAGGTCGATCTCCACGGCCACCCGGAGGCTCCGGCCGCGCGGGGGCCCGCCCCGGCGGCCGCCGCCACCGAAGCCGAAGAGAGTCTCGAAGATGGACCCGCCCCGGCCGCCGAAGATGTCCGAGAACTGGGCGAAGATGTCCTCGATGTCGTCCACCCGGAAGCCGCCGGGGCCGCCGCCTTCCACCCCGGCGTGGCCGAAGCGGTCGTAGCTGGCCCGCTTCTCCGGGTTCGAGAGCACCGCGTAGGCCTCGGTGGCCTCCTTGAAGCGCTCGGCGGCGTCCGCCTCCTTGTTGCGGTCCGGGTGGTACTTCAGGGCCAGGCGCCGGTAGGCCTTCTTGATGGTCTCGGCGTCGGCATCCCGGGGAACGCCGAGGACCTCGTAGTAGTCGCGCCTGGCTGTCATCGTCTCACCGGTTGGCGCAGGGCCCGCCCCCTCCCCGGAGGAGACGGGCCCCGGCCTTGCGGGAGGCATTCTAGGCCACGGCTCCCTCGCTGGCCTTCTCCTCCTTCTCCTTGATCTCGGTGACCAGGGTGTTGGTCGTGAGCAGCAGACCGGAGATGGAGACCGCGTTCTGCAGGGCCAGCCGGACCACCTTGGTGGGGTCCAGGACGCCGCTGCGGCCCAGATCCTCGAACTGGCCGGTGAGGGCGTTGAAGCCGTGCCAGCCCTTCTTGCCGAGGACCTCCTCCACCACCAGGCTGCCGTCGTGGCCGGCGTTCTCGGCGATGGCCCGGAGCGGGGCCTTGAGGGCCCGGGCCACCACCTCGACGCCGAACTTCTCGTCGCCCCGGGCGCGGACCGACTCCACCGCCTCCAGGCAGCGCAGCAGGGCGGTGCCGCCACCGGGCACCACGCCCTCCTCGACCGCCGCCTGGGTGGCGTTGCGGGCGTCCTCCACCCGGTACTTGCGCTCCTTCAGCTCGGCCTCGGTGGCGCCGCCCACCTTGATGACGGCCACGCCGCCGGCCAGCTTCGCCAGGCGCTCCTGGAGCTTCTCCCGGTCGTAGTCGCTGGTGGAGCGCTCGATCTGGGCCTCGATCTGGCGGCAGCGGGTCTGGATGTCGGCCTTGCGGCCGGCGCCGTCCACCAGGATGGTCCGGTCCTTCTCGACGGTCAGCCGCCGGACCCGGCCCAGGTGCTCGAGGCCGACGTTCTCCAGCTTGACGCCGGTGTCCTCCATGATGGCCGTGGCTCCGGTGAGCACGGCGATGTCGCCGAGCATGGCCTTGCGCCGGTCGCCGAAGCCCGGCGCCTTGACGGCCACCACCTTCATGACGCCCCGGAGCTTGTTCACCACCAGGGCGGCCAGGGCCTCGCCCTCCACGTCCTCGGCGATGACCAGGAGCGGCCGGCCGCTCTGGGCCACCTTCTCGAGGAGGGGCAGGAAGTCCGGCAGGGAGGAGATCTTCTTCTCGTGGACGAGGACCCAGGCGTCCTCGTACTCGGCAGTCATCTTCGCCAGGTCGGTGACGAAGTAAGGGGAGATGTAGCCCTTGTCGAAGGACATCCCGTCCACGTAGTCGATCGTGGTCTCGATGCCCTGGGCCTCCTCGACGGTGATGACGCCGGCCTTGCCGGCCCTCTCCACCGCCTCGGCGATCTTCTCACCGATCTCCTCGTCCTGGTTGGCGCTGATGGTGGCCACCCGGACCAGGTCCTCCCGTCCCCGGACCTTCTTCGACAGGCTCTCGAGCTGCGCCACCGCCGCCTGGGCGGCCTTCTCCATGCCCCGGCGCAGGTCGGTGGGGGCAACGCCGCTGGCCATGTAGCGCAGGCCGTGCTGGAGGAGGGAGCAGGCCAGGACCGTGGCCGTGGTGGTGCCGTCGCCGGCCTCGTCGTTGGTCTTGGAGGCGACCTCCCGGACCAGCTTGGCCCCCATGTTCTCGAAGGGGTCCTGGAACTCGATCTCCTTGGCCACGGTGACGCCATCCTTGGTCACCGAGGGCCCGCCGAAGGACTTCTCGAGGATGACGTTGCGGCCGGCCGGCCCGAGGGTCACGCTCACCGCCCGCGCCAGGTTCTCGACACCGGCGAAGAGCCTCTCCCGGGCCCGGTCGTCGTACAGGATCTGCTTGGCCATGGTTCGGGTCCTCCCTGTTACTTCTCGATCCGTGCCAGGAGCTCGTCGGCGCGCAGGACCTTGTACTCCTCGCCGTCGATCTCGATCTCGTTGCCGGCGTACTTGCCGAAGACGACCACGTCGCCCGGCGCCACGGGCACCGGCTGGCGGCGGCCCTCCTTGTCCAGGCGGCCCGGGCCGACGGCCAGCACCTCGCCCTGCTGGGGCTTCTCCCGGGCGGAGTCGGGCAGCACGATGCCACCCTGGGTGACCTCCTCCGCCTCCAGGGGCCGGATCAGGACCCGGTCCTCCAGGGGCTGGAAGGCGATCTTCCTGGAGCTCTTCCTTGCGGTCTTGGCCATTGCTTGTCTCTCCTCTTGCCTCCTAGAAGTCCTCGTCGAAGTCCTCGCCGGCGCCGCCGCCCGACTTGTCTTCCTTCTTGGGCAGCTCGGTCACCAGGCAGTCGGTGGTCATCAGGATCGAGGCCACGCTCACCGCGTTCTCCAGGGCGGTGCGGGTGACCTTGCAGGGATCCACGACCCCCAGCTCGAGCAGGTCGCCGTAGCGGTCGTGGAGAGCGTCGTAGCCGTGGCTGAAGCGCCGCTCGGAGAGCACCCTGTGGACGACCACGGAGCCATCCTGTCCGGCGTTCTCGGCGATGGTCCGCATGGGCTGCTCCAGGGCCCGGGCGAGGATGCGCCGGCCGATGGCGTGGTCGTCGGCGCCCTCGGTCCTCTTCAGGACCTCCCTTGCCGCCCGGAGCAAGGGTACGCCGCCGCCGGGAAGGATGCCCTCCTCGATGGCGGCCCGGGTCGCGGCCCGGGCGTCCTCGAAGCGGGCCTTGCGCTCCTTCACCTCGGTCTCGGTGGCGCCCCCGACCAGGATCTGGGCGATGCCGCCGACCAGCCGGGCCAGGCGCTCCTCCAGCTTCTCCCGGTCGTAGTCCGAGGTGGTCTCCTCGATCTGCCGGCGGATCAGGTTGGCCCGGACCTCGACGTCGGCCTTGCGGCCCGCCCCCTGGATGATGGTGGTGGTGTTGTTGTCGAGGAGCACCTTGCGGGCGGTGCCGAGCTGCTCCAGGGTCACCTTCTCCAGGTCGACGCCGCTGTCCTTCATGAGGGGCTCGGCGGCGGTCAGGGTGGCGATGTCCCGGAGCATCTCCTTGCGCCGGTCCCCGTAGCCCGGGGCCTTGACCGCGGCCACCTGGAGGATGCCCCGGACCTTGTTCACCACCAGGGTGGCGAGGGCCTCGCCCTCGACGTCCTCGGCGATGATGAGCAGCGGTCGGCCGCTCTCCTTGACCTTCTCCAGGAGGGGCAGGAGCTTCTGGGCCGAGGAGATCTTGTCCTCGTGGACCAGGATCCACGGCTTCTCCAGGACGCACTCCAGGGTGTCGGCGTCGGTGGCGAAGTGGGGCGAGAGGAAGCCCCGGTCGAACTGCATGCCTTCCACGACCTTGACCTCGGTCTCCAGGCTGCGGCCCTCCTCGACGGTGATGACGCCGTCCTCCCCGACCTTCTCGAATGCCTCGGCCAGGATGCGGCCGATCTCGGCGTCGCTGTTGCTGGCCACGGTGGCGACGGCCTTGATGTCGGCGTTGCTGCGCACCTTCTTGGCCTGGCGGCCGAGGAAGTCCTCGGCCTCCCGGGCCGCCTCGCGCATGCCGCGGATGAGGGCGGCGGGGTTGGCACCCACGGTCAGGTGCTTCATGGCCTCCCGGAACAGGGACCAGGCCAGGAGCGTGGCGGTGGTGGAGCCGTCGCCGGCCCGGTCCGCGGTCTTGCTGGCGGCCTCCTTGACGAGCTGGGCGCCGAGATTCTCCGTCTTGTCCCGGAGCTCGATCTCCTGGGCCACGGAGGCCCCGTCCTTGGTCACCAGGGGGCCGCCCCAGGACTTGTCCAGGATGGCGGCCCGGCCCCGGGGACCGAGGGTGGAGACCACGGCCCGGGCGAGCTTCTCGACACCCCGGAGGACCGCCTCCCGGGCTTCGGTGTCGAAGGTCAGTTGCTTCTGCATGACTCCTTCTCTCTCTGCAGAGCGGCGGTGGATCTTGGGGGTTGGGGACGCGTGGCGGCCCGGGCCTTCCCGTGGCACACTGGGATGACCACCGGCGGCACCCCGCGCCGTCTGGCCGCCTCCGAGCAAATCCGGTGCCAGCCCGGGGAAGGGCTCTTCTGGCACCTGGGACCCGCTGCGACTGCCGTTTTGGCACCCCTCCTCCCCGCCACCCGTCGCCGGGCCGCCACCCTCCTGGTGGCGGCCGGCCTCCTCCTGCCCCTCGCCGCCGCCCGGGCCGGTGCCCAGGAGGGGCGGGCCGCCATCCTCACCACCCCGGACGGGGAGCGGGAGGTCCGGGTCCTGGGCTGGACGGCGGCCGGGCCCCGGGTGGCCGGGGCCCGCCCTGGCGGCGAGGTGGTCCGGGACTGGCTGGAGCTGCGTCTGCCCGCTGCCGGCTCCGGGGCTCCCGAGGCCGAGGCGATCTGGCGCCTGGAGCTGACCGGTGGCGGCTGGCTCCGGGGCCTTCCCTCCGGCGGCGACGCCGACCGCCTCACCTGGCGGCTGGCCCCTGGGGCCCGGGGAGACCTGGATCTCCTCTGGG
>CAYMFV010000078.1:0-10064 GCA_964389745.1 uncultured Planctomycetales bacterium
AGGCCTCGGGCGGCTGGCCGCCCCCCTCGCCGCCCAGAACCCTCTGGACGTGGACGTCGCCAGTTCCAACTTCACCTGGACCGGCACCAGCAGTCTCGGCAACATCGTCGGCAACCCCTCGAACCAGTTCCAGGTGGACGGCTTCCTGGAGCTGGACCTGCAGCCTCCCGGCGGCCCCTTCACCACCGGCCAGTTCACCGGCGGCTTCGTCTTCACCGTTCCCCAGGTGCTGTCCGGGAAGATCCCGAATCCCCTGCCCTTCCTTCCTCCCCTGGCGACCATCGACATCGTCGACGTGGCCATGCGGGCGGACAGCGCCGTCTTCGCCGTCGATCCGACCACGGGCAGCTTCTCCACCATCGTCACCCTGACGATGCTCCACGGCACGACCATCGTCCGTCCCTTCGGCGGCACGCCCTCGGCCACCCCCCTGGCGGGCACACAGTCGGACCCGACGCCGGTGACCGGCACGCTGACGGTCACGGGCACGACCATCCACCTCCAGCTCCCCCTGAACACGGTCTTCAACATCGACGACCCGGCCACGGGCCTCACCGCAACGATCACCCTGAACGGCACCGTGCACTCCTTCGGGGACATCGTCGACCCGCCGGCCATCCTCAAGGTCGGCACCCTCACCGCCGGGGCCGCGGGCACCTTCGACGTCACCAGCGGCCTGCCCAACGCCCCCCTGTGGCTGGCCTACAGCCTGGCCGGGCAGGGCTCCACCTTCGTCGCCCAGCTCGGGGTCACCCTGGACCTGGCCCGACCCGCCCAGGCCGGAGGCACGATGACCACCGACGCGGCGGGCAACGTCTCCTGGAGCCTGCCGGTACCCGCCGGCTCCACCGGTACGACGGTCTGGTTCCAGGCTGCTCAGGCCGGTCTGACCACAAACCTGTGGGTGGCGACCATCCAGTAGTTCAGGCCGCGGTGCCGTAGCGCCGCAGCACCGGCAGCAGCCGGTCCATCTCCTTCTCGAGCCGGCCCACCAGTTCCAGGGCCGGCTCGAGCCGTCCCTGGCGGCAGTACTGCTCCATCTCGCAGGCCACGGCCCGGGCCTGGTGCGCAGCGAACATGGCCACGGCCCCCTTCAGAGCGTGGGCGGCCTGGGCCAGGGCATCCGGGTCGCGGCCGGCAGCGGCGCTGCGGACGGCCCGGATCTGGTCCTCGTAGTCCTCCAGGAAGATGCCCACCAGGTCGCGAAACAGCTCGGGATCGCCATCCAAGGTCTCCTGGAGCTCCTCCTGGTCCAGGACCGAGGTGGCTTCGGGATCGGTGGCGAGGGCGGTGAAGAGATCGGCTTGCATGTGGGGGTTCAGGCGGGATCAGGAGTGCCGGCCATGGCAGCGGTCTCTCCCTGGTCGGGCCGGGGCAGGAGCCACCAGCGCAGGAAGAGCTTGAGGTCGAAGGTGAAGGAGGCGTGGACCGCGTGGTAGGCCTCGGTGCTGTAGCGTTCGTCGGAGCTGGTCACTTCGCCGTAGGTGACCTCGGCCAGGGTGGCGATGCCGGCCCGACTCTCCAGGTACAGGGCCCGCCAGTCCGGCGGCAGCTCCCGGACCTCCTCCGGCGTCCGGGGGGGGGCGCCGGCCAGGGCCAGACGACCCCGGAAGACGTCCCACAGGGCGGGCAGGCGGTCCAGGCGCAGGGACAGGAGCAGGCGCTCCACGAGGTTGCGCTCGGCCGGCCGCCGGGCACCGGCGCCGAAGGTGCGGATCTCCAGGCTCTCCCAGGTCGCCGAGTCCGCCGGGGCCGGCAGGCGCAGCACCCGGCGCCGGTGCAGCACCGGCCCACGGCGGGTGAGAGCCAGGGCAACGCTCGCCAGGAGCAGGACCGGCGACAGGAGCAGGAGCAGGAGGGCCGCCACCAGGCCCTCGCCGTAGTGACGGAGGCCCCGGCGCAGGGATCCGTCCCGGAGGGCCCCCAGGAGGAAGTCGTCCCGGACCTGGATGGAGGTGCCCAGGGCGACGTGGACCAGGCAGTTGCGGTCCACGACCGCCTCCCGGATCTCCAGACCCTCGCCCACATAGGTGTCCGGCCAGACCACCGCATCCTGGATGCTGGCCCGGGGGGCCACGATGGAGCCGGACTCCACAGCGGCGTAGGGTCCCAGGACGGCGCCGCTCTCGATACGCACGTCGGCGGCCAGGAAGACCGGCTTGTCCACCCGCACGGAGGGGTGCAGGACCACGTTCCGGCCGATCCAGACCTGGGGCTCCACCTCCCGGGCCTCGGGCTCCAGTCCCGTGAAGCGATGCGAGAGGACGGCTCGGATCGAGGCCAGGTAGCGCTCCCAGGAGCGCAGGTCCAGGGCCAGGGGTACCTCCCGCCAAGCCGCCCCCCCCTCGAGGAGGGTCTCCAGAAGCTCCTCCGGCCCGGTGCCCGGGGGCAGACGGCAGAGGGCGCCGGCCGGGAGGACGGCCCAGCCGCACCACTCCCGGTCCGGCGCCTCGGCGCTGCCACGGCCGAGGACGCAGGCCGGGGCGGGCAGCTCCGCCGCCAGGGCCGGCAAGCTGTTGCCGCTGCCCAGGAGCAGCGTCTCATCGGACCACCGCCGGGCCAGGACCCGGAGCTTCTCCACCGCTCCCCGCTCGTCCCGTGCCAGGTGGTGCTCGAAGCGGCAGCCCCAGCGCCGGCCGTCACCGAGCAGCTCCTCGGCGTCCTGGGGCAGATGCGAGAAGACGAAGTGGATCTCCTCGACCCCGCGCTCGACCAGGTACTCCACCACGTGCTGGAGAAAGGGCTTACCCAGGAAAGGGAAGAGGTGATCCGGCCGCCGGGCCACGGGAGGCTCCAGCTCCGGGCGATGGCCGGTGGCGAGGATGATGGCTCTCATCTCAGGTCTCCGAAGGCCGCCGGGCCGCCTCTCCGGAGACGTTCCCGGAGGACCCGCCACAGGAAGACGACGTTGCCCACGACGTAGCGCTTCCACATGCGTCCGGGCTCCTGGCGGAGCCGCCACAGCCACTCCATGCCGATGTCGCGCATCCACTGGGGCGCCCGGGGACGAAGACCGCTGTAGAAGTCGAAGAGGCCGCCGACCCCGATACCGACGCCGGCCCCGGTCGCCGCCAGGTAGTCCCGGAGCCACTTCTCCTGGCGCGGGGCACCGAAGGCCACCAGCAGGATGTCCGGACGTGCCCGGCGGATCCCGGCCAGCACCGCCGGACACTCCTCCGGAGGGAAGTAGCCGTGGTGGACGCCGCAGACCCGAACCTCCGGGTGGTGCTCGCCGATCCAGTCCCGCACCGCTTCGGCGACTCCGGGACGAGCGCCGAGGAGGAACAGGCGCCGGCGGTCCCGGGCCAGGGCTGCGCACAGGCGGGGGAACATGTCGGTGCCGTTGACGTTCTCCCGGATATCCTGGCCGAGCAGGCGCCCGGCCACCTTCATGCCGATGCCGTCGGCCAGGACCAGGTCCGCCTGGTTCAGGAGCTGCCGGTAGTCGGGGTCGCGAAAGGCGATGTTGGCGCAGTCGGCGTTCACGAAGCACACCTGCCGGCCGCCCGGCCTGCGGGCCAGGTCCAGGATCCGGCGGATGCTCTCGTCCATGGTCAGGTTGTCGATGCGCAGCCCGAGAAGATGCAGCTCCTCTGGCGCCGTGGCCACCCCTTCGCCGTAGAGCATGGCCGGGATGGCCCGGAGCAGGATGCCCAGGTCGGTCTTCACGCCGGCCTGCTGCACGTACTCGGCGTCGTGGACCCACTCGCCGTCGAAGGCGTTGTTGGCCCGGCGCCGGATCCACCAGAAGCAGACCAGACCCGGCCGGACGTTCTGGCGCCGGCGTACCGCGGCGGTGCGGGCATCCAGATCCTCGGGGCGGAGGCAGCGGGGCCCGACGAAGGACATGTCGCCCCGGAGGACGTTCCAGAGCACGGGCAGGCCCCGGAGATGGAGGCGGTCCAGGAGCCGCGCCACCCGGCCCCGTTCCAGACCGAAGCGCAGCCGCCGGAACGGTACGCCCCAGCGTCCCACGGCCGGGTCACCGGCCAGGACGGGCCCGGCGCCGGCAAGGCTGGCCACCACCGCGACCAGGAAGACCGGCAGCGCCGGCAGCAGGAATGACAATGCCAGGGAGAGGTCCAGCAGGCGCTTGAGCAGACCCGTGGCCTCGAGGACCAGAATCCAGCTCACCCGGCGCAGGAGCATGCGCCGGCGCTGGGCCCGCCGGCCGGGCCGGGACAGACGGGCGGCGAGATCCGCAAGCTGCTGCTCCCGCTCCCGCCGGTCGCTGCCCTCGACTGCAACCTGTCCGGCCATCAGTATGCTCCCTCCCCCTTGAGCACCGCGGGGATGGTCTTGAGGAGGATCTTGAGATCGAGCCAGAAGCTCTGGCTCTGGATGTACTGGACGTCCAGCTCCACCATCTCCGGGAAGGCGACCTCGCTGCGCCCGCTCACCTGCCACAGGCCCGTGATGCCCGGCGTGGTGTTCAGGCGCCGTCGATCCTTGAGGGTGTACAGCGCCACCTCCTTGGGCACCGGCGGCCGCGGCCCCACCAGGGACATGTCGCCCTTCAGCACGCACCAGAGCTGGGGTAGCTCGTCGATGCTGAACTTGCGAATGATCCGGCCCACGGGCGTGATTCGCGGGTCCTGCTTCATCTTGAAGGTCCGCTGATCCCGGTGCTGGTTCTGGTCCTGGATCCTCGCCAGGATCCGGTCCGCATCCATGACCATGCTCCGGAACTTCGGGAAGGGAAACTCCCGTCCGTAGCGGCCGACCCGCGGCGCCACGTAGAGGATCGGCCCGCCATCATGGATCTTGATGGCGATGGCCGTAATCAGCATCACGGGGCTGGCCAGGATCAGGAGGACGGAGGCGCCGATGATGTCCAGGATCCGCTTGAGCAGCCGCGTGCCGTTCACCACCAGCAGCCAGGCGTACTTCTTGCGCAGAAACATCCAGCGCTGGCGCGTGGCGCCGCAGGCGTAGCGGCGGTACAGCTCCTCGGTGAGGGCTTCCCGATCGAGGCCGAGGACCGGCCGTGCCGCCACGGCGGCGGAGGGACTCGTCGGCATCACCTCATCCTCATCGGCGCGTTTTCCACATTCTGTGGATACTTTGTGGAAACCCGGAGACTAGGCGGCCTGGGACTCGTTGTAGGAATTCAGAACATCCTCCCGGGTGTTGTAGATCTCCACCACGCGGTGCATGCGCACCAGCTCGAACATGGAGCGCACGGGCCGCGACATGTTGAAGAGGCGCAGGTCGCCGCCATGCTGGTTGAGCTCCCGCAGGCAGGAGAGGATGGCCCCGAGGCCCGAGGAGTCGATGAAGCGCAGGGCGGTCAGATCCAGGGCCACCTTCCGATGGTCTCCCGTGACCTCCGCGAAGCGCTCCCGGAACTCCTTGGCATTGTCGGCGTCCAGGGTCTCGAAGTCCGGGGTGACGAGGACCACGTCCCCCTCGATGGCAGTTTGCAGGTTCATGCTTGTTCCCTTGGCTCCAGATGCTTGATCAGGATGAGCTGGTTGGTGCCGTCCGGACCCCGGAGGTAGCGGACGTCGTCCATCACCTCCCGAATCAGGAAGACGCCGAAGCCGCCGGAGCGGGAACCGTCGAAGACCGGCTCCGGCACGACTTCGGGATCGAAGGGTCCGCCGTGATCGGCCAGGGTGAAGCGGAGCTGCCGGGCGCTCAGCCAGGCCTCGATCTGCACCACGCCCTCCTCGTCCTCACCGTAGGCATGGCGGACGATGTTGCTCACCGCCTCCACCACCGCGAGCTGCATCCGGTACAGCTCCACCTCGGTGGCCAGGACCGGGATATCCCGGCAGACCTCGGCCACGAACTCCCGCACCACATGGAGCTGGCCCCGGCGGGCGGGGAACTCCATGTGCCAGGTGCGGTCCTGGCAGGATTCACGTCCGTCGAGCACCTTCACTACCACGCAAGTCAGATCGTCGGAGAGGCCGACCGAGCCGGCGAAGCTGGTCACCTCGGCGCGCACTGCTTCGGCCAGCTCCTCGGCACCGAGGCGGACATGCTCCCGGAGGAAGCGGGCCAGGGCGGCGCTGCCGTACATCTCGCCCGCCGGATTCCGGGCCTCGGTGACGCCATCGCTGTAGAAGAGGAGGACGTCGCCCGGCGCCACGGGAGCCGTGGCCACGTGGAAGCGACAGCTCGGGTCCATGCCCAGGGGCAGGTTCACCCGGCCATCGGGGTCGTCGTCCAGCTCCACGACCCTGCCGCCGGCCGCCCGGTAGTGGAGGGTGGAGGTGTGCCCGCAGTCCACGTACAGCAGCCGCCCCCCTCCAAGGTCGAAGCGGGCGTAGCAGGCGGTGACGAAGCTGCCGAGCTCGGCCAGACCCGGCCCCAGCTTTTCGTGGGCCATGGCCACGACCCGGGCGGGGAAGTCAGGCTCGAGGACCGCCTCACCGGCGTACCCGGCTCCGGAGACCCGGAGGAACTCGCTCTTCACCGCGGCCCCCACCAGGGCCGCCGGCAGCCCCTTGCCCATGACGTCGCCCACCAGCAGGTCCAGACAGCCGGCGCTGTGGGGGAAGAACTCGTAGAAGTCGCCGTCCACGTGCCGGCTCGGCGCCGTGACCACGCCCACCTCCAGGTACTCCAGGTTCCGGGGCACCTGTCCGAAGAGCAGGCTGCGCTGGATGCGGGCGCCGATGACCAGCTCCGAGCGCATCCGCTCGCCCTCCAGCTTCTGCCGGTAGAGGCGTTCGTGCTCGAGGACCATGGCCGCCTGGTTGCCCAGGGCGGTCAGCAGCCCCATGAGGTGGGAGTCGAAGGCACCCGCGGCCGCGTCCTGGACCGAGAGACAACCCAGGATCTGGTCCCGGGTGCGGAGGGGAGCGATGGCCACCGAGCCCCCCGCCTGGAACTCCGTCTCCAGGTCACCGGCATCGGCGCCGGCGGCCGGGATGTTGGCGATGAGCCCCCGCTGCTGGGCGAGGCAGCGGCCGAGGAGGCCCCCTCTGGCCGGCCGGGGACCAGGAGCCACCGGCCCCCGCCAGCGGAGGGGCACGAACTGCTCATCCTGGAGGAGCCAGAAGATCGCCCGACAGCCCGGGCGGATGGCCTCCAGGCGCTCCAGGATGCGATCCAGGGCCCGGCCCGAGTCCAGGAGCAGGCCCGGGTCCGTGCCCACCTCGTAGATCGAGGCCAGGCTCTCGTAGGCCAGGGCGAGCTCCTCGCAGAGGCCGTCCCGCTCCTCCTCGACCACGGCGATGCGCCTGGCCGCCTCGTGGAGGCCGGCGGCCAGGGCCAGGAGACCGGGGTCGGCGGCGCACAGGACCACGGTCTGGCCCTCCCCCAGGTCCAGGCGCTGCACCGCCCGGCAACAGGCCTGGCAGGTCGCCTCCTTGGGGGGGGGCGAGTCGGCCTCGCCTGCCTGCTCCCCGGACACCCGGCAGGGACAGTCCCCGGGCTCCAGCAGCCACTCGCGCCGGCCTTCGGACTCCAGCCAGGCGCCGAGGCCCGTGGCGGTACCCAGGGGTCGGAGGAGCTCCTCCGCCGTGGCACGCCAGGCGAGTCCGGTACCGGTGGCTTCGGTCATCTCACTCTCCCGTCGGCCGAAAAGGGGGTCGGACTTGAGGGGCGGCCGCAGCCCGCCATCAGCCGGCGACCGAGGAGCGATGGCCGAGGAGGTTGCGGAAGACCGCCTTGACCAGGGCCCGGCGGTAGCGGAGCTTCTCCCGGAGCTTCCAGTAGCCCTCGGCGCCGACGGTGAAGCCCTGCTCGATGCCGTCCCGGAGGGAGCTCACCCCGTGGTTGCCGGCGAAGTAGGTCCGGCCCTTGCCCACCTGCCAGGCGGCGTGGGCGTCGCTGGAGCCGGTCACAGCCACCCGGACCCGGCTCGCCGCCAGGGTCTCCCGGACGGCGATGTTGTAGCGGGTGGCGAAGCCGGGCACCGCGTTGGTGCACTCGATGGCGTCGAAGGGCACCTCCAGGATCTTTTCCCGGACGCCGAGGCGGAGCCGCAGCAGGCGCTCGATGAGGCGCGGGGCGAAGGGGTGATGCGCCACCGCCAGGCCGCCGGCGGCGTGGATCCGGGCCACCGTCTCCTCCGCCGACAGCCCCCTGGGAATGGGCCGGGTCACGAACAGGGCGCCAATGTGTCCGTCGCGGCTGCTCACCTCGATACCGGGCACCACTGCCACCCGCAGACGCCGGGCGTGGACCCGCCGCCGGGCCTCCAGGGCCCCCTCGATCTCGTCGTGGTCGGTGATGGCGATGACGTCCAGGCCCAGGTCCTCGGCGGTCTCCAGGACCCGATCCAGGTCGTCCCCGTCGGACCACCGGGTGTGGATGTGCAGGTCGGCCTGGTTCTGGAGGACGGTGCGGCTCCGGTCCGCCAACCCGGCCAGGCGAAGACCCGGCAGGAACTCCTCCTCGTAGGGTGTCGGCGCCCACACGGGCAGGCGCTCCAGCCGCCGGAGGTCCTCCTCGGCCCGCTCCTCCAGGGGCCGGAGGCGCTCCAGGTCCGCCAGGGTCCGCTCGATGAGATCGGCCCGCTCGGCGGCGAGCCGTGGCATGGTCCGGCGGCCCGGAGGCGCCGGGCCCTGGGAGCGGCGGGTCGGGGAGCGGGACATGGCGGATCCGGCCGCCCCTGCATCGGCCGGAGCGCCGCCGGGGGTTGAGCCCGGGCCGGCTTTCCCGCCTGCGGCCCGGGCTGGACGCCGTAGGCAGGGAGGAAGCCCCCCGCCACCGCCCATGAAGCTCCTCCTCCCGGCCCTCCCCCTGTCCCTGGCCGCCGGCCTGGCAACCGGGTTCCTGCCCCAGGACGCGCCCCAGGTCGAGGTCGTCCACCTCTCCGGCCCGGTATGGATGCTCACCGGCCAGGGCGGCAACCTCGCCTTCTCGGCCGGCGAGGACGGCATCCTCCTCGTGGACAGCCAGTTCGCCCCCATGGCCGGACCGATCCGGGCGGCCCTGGCCGAGCACGCCCCCGGCCGGCCGGTGCGCTTCCTCCTCGACACCCACTGGCACGGCGACCACACCGGCGGCAACGCCGCCCTCGGCGCCGGCGTCACCATCCTGGCCCACGACAACGTCCGCCGGCGCCTCACCGGGGCGCTGGAGACACCGGGACGGGAGGCCCCGCCCCTGCCCCGGGAGGGCCTGCCCGTCCTCACCTACGGGGACCGGGTGAGCCTCCACCTGAACGGCGAGGAGGTCCAGGTCCTGCACCTGCCCCGAGGCCACACCGACGGCGACAGCATCGTCCTCTTCCCGGCCAGCAAGGTGGTGCACATGGGCGACCTCCTCTTCGCCGACCGCTTCCCCTTCGTGGACCTGGACAGCGGCGGTGACGTCCTGGGCCTCCTCCACGCCGTGGAGGAGGTCCTGCACGCCCTGCCCGACGGCGTCCGGGTCATCCCCGGCCACGGTCCCCTCACCGACCTGGAGGGCCTGCGGCGCTACCAGCGGATGCTGCAGGAGAGCGTCCAGCGGGTCCGGGAGGCGCTGGCGGCCGGGCAGACGCCAGAGGAGATCGTGGCGGCCGGCATGGGTCCGGAGTGGAAGGACTGGTCGTGGCAGTTCGTGGACGAGGAGCGGTGGCTGCGGACGGTGGTCCGGAGCCTCGAGCGCAACCCCGGGCGGTCCGGGGGCTGACGGCGGTCGGCGCTATCCTCCCGCCGTGGACGGAGTCCGCTGCGCCGGCGAGGTCGCGGCCGCCCTGGCGGCGGGCCGGCCCGTGGTGGCCCTGGAGACCGCCGTCCTCACCCACGGCCTGCCCCGGCCGTGGAACCTGGAGGCGGTCCGGGCCATGGCGACAGCCGTCCGGGAGGGAGGCGCGGTGCCGGCGGTGGTGGCGGTCCTCGGCGGGGTCCTCCAGGTCGGCCTGGACGAGGAGGAACTCGCCGCCCTGGCCCAGACCCCGGAGCCGGACAAGCTCGGCGCCCGGGACCTGGCCCGGGCCCTGGCCTTGGGCCGGACCGGCGGCACCACGGTCTCCGGCACCCTGGCCGCCTGCCGCCTGGCGGGCGTCCGGGTCTTCGCCACCGGTGGCATCGGCGGCGTGCACAGGGGGTGGACGGCCCGCCCGGACGTCTCCAGCGACCTCGGGGAACTGGCCCGGACCCCCTGCTGCGTGGTGAGCA
>CAYMFV010000079.1:0-10060 GCA_964389745.1 uncultured Planctomycetales bacterium
GGGGCTACCGCCACGCCGCCCGTTTCACCTGGGAGACCTCGGCCCGTGGTCACGTGGAGGTGTACCGGCAGGCCCTGGCGGCCCGGGCCGGGGAGTGAGGCCGAGTCCATGCGCTTCTCGATCCTCGTCCCCACCTTCCGCCGACCCCGGCTCCTGCGCCGGAACCTGGAGGCCCTGGCCCTCCAGACCCGGCGGCCCGACCAGGTTCTGGTCTCTCTGCGGCCGGAGGAGGACCCCGAGGGGGTCGCCGAGGTGGAGTCCTTCCGCCGGACCCACCCCGAGCTCCGGGTGGATCCGGTCTTCGTCCAGCGCAAGGGCATCGTGGTGGCGGAGAACGCCATGCTCGAGCGGGTCGAGGGCGACGTGGCCTGCTTCCTGGACGACGACGCGGTCGCCCGGCCCTTCTGGCTGGAGAACCTGGCCCGGCACTACGAGCGGGATCCCCGGGTCGGAGGGGTGGCCGGTCCGGCGATCGACGTGGTGGATGGGCGGCCGGACGAGCGGCGGGCCCGGCACCGGAACCTGGTCATGTTCCCGGGCGTGGTCCTGGACCAGAGCACGCGCCACACGCCCCGGGTCTGCGCCGTGGACCATTTCCGGGGGGCGAACATGAGCTTCCTGGTGGACCCCCTCCGCCGTCATGGCGGCTTCGACACCCATCTCCTCGGGGACTGCAACCGCTTCGAGCTGGACGCCTGCCTGGGCGTCTCCCGCCAGGGCTACCGCCTGATCTTCGATCCGGAGGTCGAGGTAGACCACTACGAAGCACCCCGGGGCACCGGCAACCTGGGCCGTTTCGATCCGGTCACCATCCACAACAACGCCGCCAACGAGACCTATGTCTTCCTCAAGCACTGGCGGCATCCCCTGGCCCGAGCCGCCCACCTCGCCTTCGCCTTCCTGGTGGGCAACCACCCGGCACCGGGGCTGGCCTGGGCGGTGGGCGGCAGCCTGATCCGCCCCTTCTGGCCGAACCCCTATCTCCTGGGTCTGCCCGCCCTGCCCCAGGCCTGGCGCGGTCGTGTCGCCGGCTGGTGCCTCGCCCGGAAGGTCCTCCCCCCCCGGGGCCGGCCGCCCGAAGTGCCGGATGCCTCAGCTTCCGAAACCCCGTAGAATCGCCAGCCTCGCCGACGCCCGCCCCCTGCGTTCCCGCCATCCGTCCCGCACCAGGCTCTTCCAGTGAACCCCCAAGAGAAAGGTCCGCTGCGCCTCTTCTATGAGCACGCCTACACCCTCGTCGTGGTGATGGCGGCCGCGGTCCTGGCGGCGTTCCTGATCAGCCGGAGCATGGCGCCCCTGTACCGGGCCCAGGCCAAGGGCTTCCTGCCCTCCGGGGCGGACACCATGAGCCTGAGCACCGAGACCGGCAACGTCCCCACCGGCCCGCGGCTGCCCCAGTACAACACGGACATTCAGGATTCCCTCCTGGGGGTGGCTCGCTCCACCCAGATCCGGGAACGGGTCGCCGCCCGGATTCCCGGGCGAGAGGCGAAGGACCTGGAGAAGCGGGTCGACCTGGCCATCGACAAGTACAACCTCCTGGTGGTCACCGTCTGGGACCCGGAGCCGGAGACGGCGGCCCGGATAGCCAATGCCTGGCTGGACGAGCTCCAGGCGTTCCTGGACGAGCAGAACAAGGCCGAGATCGACAAGAAGCGGGAGGTCCTTGTCGAGGCCATCCGCAGTACCGAGGAGGAGCTGGCGACCGCCGAGCGGGAGTGGACCGACTTCCAGACGGCCCACGGTTCCGCCGACTACGGGGCCGAGGTGAGCTCCCTGGTGACCCGGATCGGCGCCCTGCGCAGCGCCATCGGCGACCTCGAGGTCCAGCTCAACACCCTCGACGACCAGCTCGCCGCGGTGACGGCCCAGCGGGACGCCCGCCTGGAGGAGTTCAGGGAGTCCTCCCGGACCCGGGTGCCGAACCCGCGCATCAACGATCTCAAGCAGCAGATCCTCAGCGCCGAGACCTCCTACCGGCAGCTCCGCCTGCGCTACAAGGACGAACACCCCGAGGTGAAGAGGGTGCTGGCGCGCCTGGACGAGCTCCGCAACCAGCTTGCCAAGGAGGAGATGACGCCCTACCAGGACGGGGCGATCACTCTCACCCGGGACCCGATCCGGGAGGAGATGGAGAAGCGGATCCACGATCTCGAGGTCCAGCGCGTCAGCCTGACCCGCCAGCTCGAAGAGCGGCGGCGTCTCCTGGACGAGGCCCTGGCCGAGTACCGGACCCTGCCCGAGTACAAGGCGGGTCTGGACGTCATCCAGCAACGCCTGACCCGCTTCCAGAACCTCCTTGCCTTGCAGCGGGCCCGGCTCGAGGAGTTCGACCTCCAGCAGGCCCGCACCCCGAACTTCATCCTGGTGACGGACCGGGCCCTGCCCGGGGAGAAGCCGGGCCTCCCCAACATTCCCCTCAACCTCGCAGCCGCTGCGGTCCTGGGCCTGGTGCTCGGCACCGTCCTGGTGGTCGGGGCCGACCGCATCCGCAACTTCCAAGAGGTGGCGCCGTGGTAGAGGAGAAGGACCGGGAGCTCTTCTGGGTCATCGAGGACGAGGGCGAGGAAGCGGAAGGTGGAGCCCTCGCCGGCAAGGAGTTCGTCGAGATCCCTCCTTCCCTCCGCCAGAGCCTGGACGCACTCCTGCGCCGGGAGGTCATGGACCTCCTGCACCAGGAAGCGGTGGCCCGCGGTGATCTCCCCCCCCCGCCCGCGACCTGGTTCGATCGCTGGCCCGGCCGCGTCCTGTCCATCGCCTTCCAGGCCCTCCTGGGCGCTCTGGTAGGCACCGTGGCCGTCATCCTGGTCCTCTACCTGCTGCGCAGCCTCGCCCACGTCTTCACATGATTCCCCTGCGCCAGGAGACCCGCCGCAAGCAGGAGCTGCTCGAGCGCTACAAGGAGCGCCGCCGGGACGAGCTCCTGGAGATCTACCGCTCCCGGGCCGCCAAGGAAGCGAAGCAGAACCGCTACCCGTGGAAGGGCGAGTTCCGGCCCCGGGAGGAGATCCTGGAGCTCTATCGACTCCGGCGCCGCTGGGATCGGCGCTTCCTGGTGGACCTCCTGGTGCTGGTGGTGATCCTGGTCGGGGCCGTGCTCGCCGGCCCGAAGGCCGTCAACCTGTTCCTGCCGGGCGGCCGCTCGCTGGCGGCTACTCCCCAGACGGCTCCGGGGTCCCCGTCTCCTGGAGGATCTCCGGAGACAGGTCCCGGACGGTGATCCGTCCGTCCCTGGCAAAGGCCGCGGCCCGGGTCAGCTCGTTCTCGAGCTGGCGGATGTTGCCGGGCCAGGAGTAGCGGCACAGCAGGGCCAGGGCCGCCTCGTCCACCTGGGCGACTGGCAGACCGGCCTCCGCCTGGCGGGCGAGGATGAAGCGCACCAGGTGGGGAACGTCCCCTTCCCGCTCCCGGAGGGGGGGCAGGTGCAGGCTGATGACCGCCAGGCGGTAGTAGAGGTCCTCCCGGAAGGTCCGCTCCCGGACCCGGATCTGGAGGTCCCGGTTGGTGGCCGCCACGACCCGGGCATCGACCTGGCGCACCGTGTTCCCACCAACCGGCCGGACCTCGCCGTCCTGGAGGAAGCGCAGGAGCTTGGCCTGGAGTTCCAGGGGCAGGTCCCCGATCTCGTCCAGGAAGAGGGTGCCGCCGTCGGCGGACTCCGCATAGCCCTTCCGGTCCCGGTGGGCCCCGGTGAAGGCTCCCTTCACGTGGCCGAAGAGCTCGCTCTCCAGGAGGGTGGCGGGAATGGCCGCGCAGTTGACCGCCACGAAGGGGCCCTTGCGCCGGCCGCCGTGTTCGTGGAGGGCCCGGGCCACCAGCTCCTTGCCGGTGCCGCTCTCCCCGAGGACCAGGACCGGGACGTCGGTACGCACGATCCTCCCCAGGACCTGGTAGACCTCCTCCATGGCCGGCGAGCCGCCGATCATGCCGAAGCGGCCCGGCAGCTCGCCAGGCTCGACGGCCTCCCCGCCCTGGGCGTCGGCCCAGTCCCGGAGCACCGGCGCCAGGCGGCGGCGCGCCACCGGCGGCAGGCGATCCAGCCGGTCCAGGAGCTCGTGGACCTCCTCCAGGGGGTCTTCCCTCACCGCTCGGTTCCTCCCGAGAGCATGCGCACGGCCCGGACGCTGTAGTTGACCCCTGAGGCCAGGGTCAGGCCCACCACCGCCCAGAACAGGAAGAAGACCAGCCAGGGCTCCCGGAGCCAGAGGAGGAAGGGGACGTGGAGCCGGGCCGGGACCTGACCGGCCGCCCCCACCAGGATGCAGATGTAGACGGTCTGGAGGGTCATCTTGAGCTTGCCCAGCCGGTCCGCCGGGAAGCGCAGCCCCTGGCTCTCGACCATGCCCCGGACGGCGGTCACCAGGAATTCCCGGGCCAGGATCAGGACCACCGCCCAGGCCGGCATGACCCGGCCCAGGAGGTCCCGGTCCCCGGGCAGGGTCAGGAAGGGGATCTGGGAGATGTAGACCAGGGCCCCCAGGGTGAGGACCTTGTCCACCACCGGGTCGGCCACCCGGCCCAAGGCGCTGGTCCAGCCGTAGCGCCGGGCCACCCAGCCATCCAGGGCGTCCGTGATGCTGGCCGCCAGGTAGAACCAGAAGGCCAGGTGGGCCGCTGCCCGGTGGGCCGCGCCCGGCTCCTGGACCCGGAGGAGCCGATCCAGGAACCAGAAGGCCGCCACCGCCAGGAGCAGGCGGCTGAAGGTGATGACGTTCGGGAGGTGGCGGGGACGCAGGCTCATCCCACAGGAGCCCCGGGCAGGAGCTCCGCCCGCAGATCGTAGCCCTGCGCCGCCGCCACCCGGACCCGGGCCAGGCTGCCGGGACGCAGCTCCTCGCCGGCGTCCGGGACCAGGACCACCCCGTCCACCTCCGGAGCGTCGGCCGCGCTCCGGGCCACGGCCAGTTCCCCCTCCCGGGCATCCACCAGGACCTCCAGCTCCTGGCCCACCCGGGCTTCCTGGTGCCCGGCGTGGACGTCCCGCTGCACCTCCATCACGGCCTGGAGCCGGGCACGGGCCTCCTCGGGCGGGCAGCGGTCCGGATCCTCGGCGGCCGGCGCTCCGGGCTCAGGGCTGAAGACGAAGGCCCCCAGTCGCTCGAAGCGGAACTCCCGGAGGAAGTCCAGGAGCTCCAGGAACTCGGCCTCCCCCTCTCCCGGATGGCCCACCAGGATCGTGGTCCGGAGGGTGATGCCCGGAACCTCCTGCCTGAGGCGCCGGAGGAGACCCTCGATGCTCTCCCGGGTCCCGCCCCGGCGCATCCGCCGGAGGACCGGGGTGGCGACGTGCTGGATGGGGATGTCCAGGTAGGGCACCACCCGGGGCTGCTCCCGCATGACCTCGGTCAGTCGCCAGGGAAAGGCGTTGGGGTAGGCGTACATGACCCGGAGCCAGTGCAGGCCCTCCAGCCCGGCCAGGGCCTCGACCAGGTCCGGCAGCCGGGGCCCGGAGGGCCCGAGATCGGTGCCGTAGCCGGTGGTGTCCTCGGCCACCAGCACCAGCTCCCGGACTCCGGCCGCCACCAGCTCCCGGGCCTCCTCCAGGACGGCGGCCACCGGCTTGCTGCGCTGGCGGCCCCGGATCTCGGGAATGATGCAGAAGGCGCACTCGTGGTCGCAGCCATGGGAGGGCCGGAGATAGGCGTAGGAGCGGGGCGTCTGGAGGAGGCGGCCGGTCTCGGCAGCGCCCGCGGCCGGACGGCCCCCGGCGCCGGGCTCCACCTTGCGGCCCCGGAGGACCTCCTCCACCACCCGGGCGACGTTCCGGTAGTCCGAGAGGCCGAGGAAGGCGTCCACTCCGGGGTAGCGGGCCGCCACCTCCTCCCGGAACTTCTCCGGCAGGCAGCCCACGACCACCACGGCCCGGAGGCCACCGTGGCGGCGGGCCTCCAGGAGGTCCTGGATCCAGCGCTCCGACTCCTCCCGGGCCGGCTCGATGAAGGAGCAGGTGTTGAGGACGGCCACGTCCGCCTCGGCCAGGTCCCCGGTGAGGACGTAGCCCTCGGCCCCCAGGCGCCCGAGAATCAGCTCGGAGTCGATGAGGTTCCTGGCGCACCCCAGGTGCACCAGGGCGACGCGGATGTCCTGGCCGGCCATGGTGAGGCATTCTAGAACCCGGGGAATCAAGGGGCGGGCAGGCGGGCACCGATAGAGGAAGGCAGTGCCCCACGACCTGACCTCCCAGAGGCCCTCTCTGCGCCACGGCCTGGACCTGGAGCTCGATCCGGAGAAGGCCGCCCGGCGCAAGGCGTTGCGGGTCTGGTGGCTGAACGCCGTCCAGGTGCCGCGCCTGCGCCTCCTCGGCTTCCTCCTGCTCCTGGCCCTGGTTGCCGTCCATCGCCTGCTCTTCACGGGCCTGGGCCTGGAGCGAGGCTTCTGGACCTTCGCCGGCGGCATCCTCCTCTACTGCCTGGTCTCGTGGTGCCTCCTCCGGCGCTTCTACGGTCGGACCGGGCGCCTGGACCTGGGTCTGCTCTTCCTGGCCCTGGACCTCCTCCCGATCACGGCCTGCATCTACGTCACCGGGGGGGACCAGTCCTGGTTGTTCTTCCTTCTCCTGGTCCGGGTGGCGGACCAGGCCAACACGAGCTTCCGCCGGGTCTTCCTGTTCCTGAACGTGGCCGTCCTGGCCTACGCGGGCATGCTCCTGTACCTGGTGCATCTGGACGGACGGTCCGTGCTGGTGCCCCTGGAGGTGGCCAAGCTCGTCTCCCTCTACGTCATCGGCCTTCACATCTCCTGCACGGCCATGGTGGCCGAACGCCTGCGGCACCGGACCCGGAACGTGGTCCACCTGGCCAGAAACCTGATCCTGGCCCAGCAGAGGCAGGCGGAGGATCTGGCCCGAGCGAAGGAGCAGGCCGAGGAGGCCAGCCGCATGAAGAGCGAGTTCCTGGCCAACATGAGCCACGAGATCCGCACGCCCATGAACGGCATCCTGGGCATGACGGAGCTGACCCTGACCACAGACCTGGATGCCGAGCAGCGGGAGTACCTGGAGACGGTGCAGCGCTCCGGCCGGTCCCTCCTGCGGATCATCAACGACATCCTCGACTTCAGCAAGATCGAGGCCGGGAAGATGGAGTTCGAGGCGGCGCCCTTCCGCCTCCACCAGCTCCTGGAGGAGGCCCTCCGGCCCCTCGCCGTCCGGGCCCGGGAGAAGGGCCTGGAGTTCCTCCTCGTGGTGGAGCCGGAGGTGCCCGACCGGCTGATCGGGGACGCCACGCGCCTGCGCCAGGTCCTCGTCAACCTGGCCGGCAACGCCATCAAGTTCACCCGGGAGGGAGAGGTCGGCGTCCGGGTGGCCCTCGCCGAACGCCCGGATGCGTCCACGGTGCGCCTCCTGTTCGAGGTCTGGGACTCGGGCATCGGCATCCCCAAGGACCGGCAGGACGCCATCTTCGACGCCTTCACCCAGGCCGACGGCTCGACCACCCGGTGCTTCGGCGGTACCGGCCTGGGACTGGCCATCTCCGTCCGCCTGGTGGAGGGCATGCACGGCCGGCTGGAGGTGGAGAGCGAGGCCGGCAAGGGCAGCCGCTTCCGTTTCATCCTTCCCCTGCAGAGCGCCCAGGCCGAAAGGGATCCCCCCTCCCGGCCCTGGCGGGACCAGGAGGTGCTGGTGGCGGTAGCCGCCCGGCGCCAGCGCGAGGCCCTCTGCCGCCTCCTGGCCCACTGGGGTCTGCGCCCGGTGCCCGTGGCCGATGGCGCCGCCCTCCTGGACCGGATCCGCAGGGACGAGGAGGCCGGCGCCCGGCCGCCGCTCCTCCTCCTGGACATCCGCCTCCCCGGTCCCGGCGGCGCTTCCCTGGTGGCAAGCCTGCCCGAGCCCCTGCGCCGGCGCACCATCCTCTTCGTGCCCATGGCCGCCCTTGGCGAGGCCCGCCAGGAGGCGGCCGCCGCCGGCACCTCTGGGGTCGTCGCCGACCCCTTCTCGCCGTCCACCCTCTTCGACCACCTGGCCTCCGCCTGCCGGGGCTCGGCCGCGGCCGGCGCCGGGGAGCCCGAGGCGCCCCCGACGGACGGCCGCCGGCGTCGCAGCGCCCGGCCCCTGCGGGTGCTCCTGGCCGAGGACAACCGGGTCAACCAGATGCTGGCGACGCGCCTCCTACGCTCCTGGGGCCACAGCGTGGACGTGGCCGGCAACGGCCAGGAGGCCCTGGAGAAGCTGGCCGAGCACGACTACGACCTGGTGCTGATGGACGTGCAGATGCCGGAACTGGACGGCCTCGAGGCGGTCCGCCGCATCCGGGAGCAGGAGGCCGGCAGCGGCCGCCACCAGCTCGTCGTCGCCATGACCGCCCACGCCATGCGGGGCGACCGGGAGGAGTGCCTGCGGGCCGGCATGGATGACTACGTGTCCAAGCCCATCGACGCCGGGGCCCTGTTCGCCAGGCTCGAGGAGATCGGCCGCAAGCTGCCGCCGGCGGCCCGCTCCGCCTGATCAAGCAGGCTGCTAGGCCTGGTCGCCCCCCCCCTGGCGTTGCTCCCATTCCTCCAGGGTGATGAGGACCTCCCGGGCCTTGGAGCCGGTGTAGGGGCCGAGGATGCCCTGCTCGGTCATCAGGTCGATGAGACGGCTGGCCCGCGTGTAGCCGATGGACAGGGCCCGCTGCAGCAGCGAGGCGCTGCCCCGGCCGCTCTGCACGATGATGCGCACCGCGTCGGCGAAGAGGGGGTCGTCGACGCCGGGCAGGTCGCCCCCCGGCCCCTTCATCTGCACCAGGTCCTCCAGGAACTCCGGCTTGCCGTGGGCCCGGAGGTGGTCGCAGATCTCCCGGACCTCCCGCTCGCTGACGAAGGAGCCCTGGCCCCGGACCATGCCGCTGGCGCCCGGCGGCCGGTAGAGGAAGTCGCCGTTGCCGAGCAGGTGGTCGGCGCCGCTGTCGTCCAGGATGACCCGGCTGTCCACCGCGCTGGTCACCTTGAAGGCCATGCGGACGGGCAGGTTCATCTTGATGAGGCCGGTGACCACGTCGGTGCTCGGGCGCTGGGTGGCGACCACCAGGTGGATGCCGGCGGCCCGGGCCTTGGCCGCCAGCCGGGAGATCGCCACCTCCACCTCCTTGGCCGAGACCATCATCAGGTCGGCCAGCTCGTCGATGACCAGGACGATGAAGGGCAGGCAGTCGGCGAACTCCTCGGGGTCGTAGTCCTCGCCCACCCGCCGCTGCAGCTCCTTGGGCCCGAGGGCGTTGTAGTCGCTGATGTTGCGGACTCCCGCCATCTTGAACATGTGCAGGCGGTCCTCCATCTGCCGGGTCGCCCACTCCAGCGTGAAGGGGGCCCGGCGCATGTCCGTGACCACCGGGCAGAGCAGGTGGGGAATGTCCCGGTAGAGCTGCAGCTCCACCTGCTTCGGGTCGATGAGCACCAGGCGCACCTGGTCCGGAGTGCGGGTCAGGAGCCAGGTGCAGAGGATGCTGTTCAGGCAGACCGACTTGCCCGAGCCCGTGGCGCCGGCGATGAGCATGTGCGGCATCACCGCCAGGTCCTCCACCGCCGGCTTGCCCAGGGTGTCCCGGCCCAGGACCATGGGCAGCTTCAGGCGCTCCCAGGACAGGTCCACCTCGTCGAAGACGTCCCGGAGGCAGACGTTCTCCCGCTCCAGGTTCGGCACCTCGATACCCACCGTGGAGCGGCCGGGAAGGGGATAGACGATGCGCACCCCGTGGGAGCCCAGGGAGACGGCCAGGTCGTCCCGCTGGTTCTTGAGCTTCTTGACGCTCACGCCGCTGGCGAGCTGCACTTCGAAGAGGGTCAGGGTCGGGCCGCGCTCGGCGCCCACCACCTTCGCGTAGAGCCCGAAGGCGTCGAAGACCTCCTGGAGCTTGCAGCCCAGGCGGTCGATCTCGGCCTGGACCAGGCGCCGGTCATAGCGCGAACCGCTCTCGAGGATGGTCGTGGGCGGCAGACTGCCCAGGGTCGGCCGGCGCCGGCGGCGCCGGGACGACGGGGCCTCCTCGTCCCGGAGGATGCGCGGCAGCGGCGCCCCCGGCTCCGGCTCCTCGCCGGTCTCCGCGGCCGTCCAGAGGTCCTAGCCAGCCTCTTCCTCCTCCTC
>CAYMFV010000080.1:0-9959 GCA_964389745.1 uncultured Planctomycetales bacterium
AGGGGCTCGCAGGGGCCCAGGACGAAGACCACGAAGAGGGCCCAGAAGGTGGTCCCCCCGTCATCCCCTTCCAGCGCGCCATGGGCATGCCCCTCGCCCCCCCCCGGGTGGATGTGCACGTGCCGCCCGTGCCGGTGGACGTGCAGGCCCAGCCGCTGCCGCCGCGCCCGGCGCACGCCCCACAGGCCGTAGGCGGCGCCCACCGCCACCAGGGCCCAGCCCGCCAGGCTGCCCCGGTGCCCTTCCACCGTCTCCAGGGTGCCCAGGGCGGCGCCGGCCGCCAGGCCGAGGAGCCCGAGAACCAGCGAGGACCCCACGTGCCCGAGCCCGCACAGGAAGGTGATCCCCAGGGTCCGGCGCAGGGACCAGCCCCGGGCCCGGGCGAGCATCACGAAGGGCAGGTAGTGGTCCGGCCCGAGGAGGGTGTGGACCAGGGCGACGCCGGCGGCGGCGGCCAGGAGGTTCCAGGTGAGGGCGTCCATGTCGGTCCCGCTGGCCCATCCTGCCGGCGCCTCCAGCCGACGCCAACCGGCGAAAAAGACGTGGATCCAGGCGCGACTTTGCCAGGAAGGATCGAGCAGGCATGTTCTTCGCCGCCCTTCCCTGGGTTCTCGCGGCCCTGCCGGGCCCGGCCAGCCAGGAGCCCGGCGAGGCCATCCAGGCCGCCGCCCACTGGCTCGTCGCCCACCAGGTGGCCACGGCCGGCTACTGGGACACGGACGACTTCGGCGCCCGGTGTCCCCGGGACGGGCCCGCCTGCGAGGGCGGGGGGAACCCGGTGGCCGACGTGGGTGTGACGGCTCTCGCGGTCATGGCCCTGCTGGCGGCTGCGGAGGTCCCGGGGGTGGATGTCCCGGACGCTGCCGGCGCCGCGGCCCGGGGCCTGGCGTGGCTCGGGAGCATCCAGGGCCCTGCCGGTCTCATCGGGGACGAGGTCGGCAACCCTACCCTCTACAACCACGCCCTGGCCACCCAGGCCCTGGCCGACGCCGTGGTCCGAGGCGGGCCCGACGCCGAGGCCCTGCGCCGTCTCGAGGCCGCCGTCTGGCGCATCGTGGCCGCCCGGAACGGGGACGGCGGCTGGGGCTACGGCCTCCAGGGCAACGGGGCCTCGGACAGCTCGGTCACCGGCTGGGCCCTCCTCGCCCTGGCCCGGGCGGAGGTGGCGGGCGTGACGGTCCCGGAGGAGGTCTTCCGGAGCGCCGCCACCTTCCTCGAGGGCCTGACCGACCCGGACACCGGCCGCTGCGGCTACAACGAGGAGAGCTCTGCCGGCGGCCCACCGGCCCGGCTGCCCGGCGCCCAGGGACGCTTCCCCCCGGAGCGGAGCGAGTCCCTCACCGCCCTCGCCCTCCGGGCCGGGAGCGCCCTGGCGGCCAGACCGGGAGCCGCCTCCCGGCCTCCCTGGCCCGAGGGCCTCGTGGATCGCCAGGTCGCCCTCCTCCTCCGGAAGGAGCCGGATCCCAAGCCGGGCTCCCGGGACCTCTACTACTGGGTCCACGCAGACGCCGCCCTCCGGCGGGTGGCGCCCGGAGGTAGCTCGGCGGCCTGGCGTGCCGCCCTGTGGACGGTCCTGTCGGACCTCCAGGAGCGCCGTGGTCACGCCGCGGGCTCCTGGGCGCCGGACTGCGTCTGGGGCGAGGAGGGAGGGCGGGTCTACGCCACCGCCATGGCCCTGTGGAGCCTGGCCCTGGCCGCCACGCCGGATCCCCTGGCCGCGCCCGACCCCGCGGCCCGGAAGCGGCTGCGGAACTGCAGCCTCGCCGAGTGGCGCACCGACCGCCGCACCGGCAAGCCCGGGAAGGCCCTGGCGGCGGCTCTCCCCTTCCTCCTGCGTTTCCAGCAGGAGGAAGGGGCCTTCCCGGGCATCGACCACGGTCTCCCGGCCTTCCGGACGGGGCCGGTGGGCACGACCGCCCTGGCAGCGATGGCGCTCCAGGCCGGCGGCAAGAAGGCGGACCAGGCCCGGGGGCGGGCCCTGGACTGGCTCGAGGACCAGGTGGCCCGGATCCCCGCGGCCGACCGCCAGCCCTCCCTCCGGGACCAGGCCCTGGCCTGCCTGGCCCTGGCCCGGGCCGTCCAGGCCGGCGGGGCGTCCCGGGTCCTCCCGACCCGGCGGGCCCTGGACCTCCTGGCCCGCAGGGTGGCCCGGAAGCCCGAGGCCGACGAGCTCTTCTGGGCCGGGCTGGTCCTGCGCTCGGCGCTGGAATCCTCCCTGGCGCCCGCCACCCCCGCCACCCGGGAGGCCGCCGCCCGGGTGGACGCGTGGTTCGCCGCCCGGCCGGGGACGGAGGACGGCCAGGTCGGCGAGGGCGCCCTGGCGCCCCGCCGAACCGCGGCCGGCCTCCTCTGGGGCCTCCTCCGGGAGGACCTGCCCCGGTCCCGGAAGCGCAAGCACCTCCCCGACACCCTGGCGACCCGTCACGACCATCTCCTGGCCCTCCCGGCCGCGCCGGGTGCCGGGGGCCCCGGCACTGACCCCTTCTACTGGTGGCTCGGCGCCGAGGCCGTTCGCGCCTGGGGGGGCAGCCACTGGTCACGCTGGCGGAACGCCCTCGAGGAAGCCCTGCTGGCCACCCAGGAGCAGGCGGGCCCCGAAGCCGGCTCCTGGGTGCCCGCCGGCGGCAGCGGCAGCCGCCTGGGCACGACCCTCCTGGCCCTGCTCGCCCTGACGGCGGACGCTCACCGGCCGCGGATCTTCTGATCCCCACCGGCCTCCTGGCCCGCCCCGGCCGCCGGGTCGAAGCCCTCCCACGCGATGTCGGCCACCCCGGCGAAGCGCCGGGCCATCACCGCCAGGGCCTCGGGGTTGTCGTCCACGAGCAGGAAGCGCCGGCCCAGCTCCAGGCAGGCGGCACCGGTGGTGCCGCTGCCGGCGAAGCAGTCCAGGACCAGGTCCCCGGGCCGGCTCGAGGCCTGGACGATGCGCCGCAGGATGCCCAGGGGCTTCTGGGTCGGGTAGCCGGTCCGCTCCCGGCCGCTCGTCGGCACGATGGTGTGCCACCAGGTGTCCGTGGGCAGCTTGCCCCGGGCGGCCTTCGCCGGCGACACCAGGCCCGGCGCCATGTAGGGGATCCGTTCCACCGCCTCGGCGTCGAACCAGCAGCGCTCGGCGTCCCGGGCATAGTAGAGGATGTTGTCGTGCTTGGCCGGCCAGCGGCTGCGGCTGCGGCCGCCGAAGTCGTAGGCCCAGATGATCTCGTTGCGGAAGCACTCCCGGCCGAAGATCCTGTCCAGGAGCACCTTGACGTAGTGCACCTCCCGCCAGTCCAGGTGGACGTAGAGAGAGCCGTGGGGCGCCAGCACCCGGTGCAGCTCCCGGAGCCGCGGCTCCAGGAAGGCCAGGTAGTCGTCGTGCCCGTCCGGGAAGGCCATGCGGCCCAGCTCCTCCTCCCGGTAGCACCGCCCCGCGAAGCCCTTCCGCCCCCCCCCGGGGTCGGCGACCGTGCGCAGCCGCCGGAGCTCCCGGCGCCGGCCGGTGTTGAAGGGCGGGTCCACGTACACCAGGTCCACGGAGCCGTCCGCCAGGGTGCGGAGCACCGCCAGGTTGTCGGCCAGGACGACGCGGTGGCTCACGACGTCTTCTCCGTCCGGCGAAGGCGGCCCAGGCCCCGGCGCAGGCCCCGGCGCAGGCGCGGCGGCAGGCGGCGGTCCGCCAGGTTCACGAGCCGCCGCACCCGCCGGCTGGCCATGCCCAGGAGGAGCAGACCCAGGGCGTAGAAGGGCAGCCCGGTGACCACCGGCACCAGCCAGCCCACCACTCCCAGGAGGATGCAGAAGAGACCGCCGGCCAGGGACAGGACCCGGCGGACGGGGTGGAGCTCCACGCCTTCCTCGGGGAGCAGCTCCCCGAGGCTCTCGGGCCCCTGCCGCTTCTCGCCCCGCTTCTCGGCCACGCCGGGATTCTAGGTCTCCGCCTCTTCATCCTCCGGGAAGTCCACCGGGAGCACCCCCTGGTCCAGGAGGGCCACCAGCCGGGCCAGGTGGCTGATGGCCCGGGCGAAGCGCCGGCGGGCGGCGTCGGCGGCGACGCCCAGGCTTCGGCCGATCTCCTTCCAGGCCCGGCCCTCGTAGATGCGCCGGACCACCAGGGCCCGCTCCCTGGGGGGCAGGAGGAGGAGGGCGAAGGCGATCCGCTCCCGCTCCTCCCGGGCCATGAGCTCCCGGCTCGGCGTGTCCCGCTGCCGGCCGTCGCCGCCGGGCAGGAGGAGGACGCTGTCGGTGGGCAGGGGCAGGGGCTGCTGGCCGCGGTTCCGGGCCTCCAGCCAGGCCACCCGGTCCCGGACCAGGTTCACCGTCACCCGGAGGAAGAGCCGGCGGAAGTGCTCCAGGTCCTGGACCTGGGCCCGGGGCAGGTAGACCAGGAAGCGCTCGACGGCCTCCTGGACCAGGTCCTCCAGGTCCCAGCTCTCCCGCAGGCGGGGCCCCACGTGGGGGCGCACGGCCCGGTGCAGCCAGGGGAGCAGGCGGCGGAGGAGGCGGTCCAGTGCCTCCTCGTCTCCCTCCTGCCAGCGGGCCAGGAGGACAGCCTCGGTCTTCTCCGCCACGGCACCACCATACCGGCGGTCCGGCGGGGTCGCCCGCAAGGGGCCGTTCTCTGGGCTCCTCGCGGATTCCCGGAAAAAAAAGGGTTCGCTTTTTCCCGCCGCAGCCCCCATCCGGTCCCGGAAACCCGGGCTAGCATGGCTTCATGGCCTCTCGGAGTGGATCCTCCTTTTCCAGCACGAGCCCGCGCCCGTCTTCCGAGAACCTGGACGCCATGGTGGAGGAGTTCGTCCTCCAACGGGAGCAGGGGCGGGAACCCGATCTCGACGAACTGTGCGCCGACCTTCCCCCCGCCCAGGCCCGGGAGCTGCGCCGCCGCTGCAGCCTCTACCTGGACCTGGACGGGATGAGCCGCCGGGAGCGGCTCCTGGCGGCCTCCCGGCGGGAGCGCCTTCCCGACACCTTCCCCGGCCTCCTCCTCCTCCAGGAGCTGGGCCAGGGAGGCACCGGCCGGGTCTTCCTGGCCTGGCAGGAGAGCCTGGGGCGGATGGTGGCCCTGAAGATCCTGCCCCGCTCCCTCGCCGGGAGCGAGGAGGAGGTCCGGCGTTTCCGGGCCGAGGCGGAGGCGGCGGCCCGCCTCCAGCACCCGGGCATCGTCCAGGTGCACCAGGTGGGGGAGCACGAGGGCTCCCTCTTCATCGTCCAGGAGTACGTGGACGGCCGGACCCTCCGGGCGGAGCTGGACGCCCACCGGGAGGACCTCCGGCGCCTCCAGGCCCAGGGGCTCGGCCCCGAACGGGCCCGGCGGCGGCTGGCCGGGGCCCCGGGGGCTCCTCGCCGGGCCGCCGACCGGGCTCGGGCCCTGGCCCTGGCCCTGGAGCACGCCCACGCCCGAGGTGTCCTCCACGGCGACCTGAAGCCCGAGAACGTGGTTCTTGGCTGGGACGGGAGCGTCAAGCTCCTGGACTTCGGCCTCCTCCGGGCCCTCGCCACCGCGGGCGGCAGCCCGGGCCGCCTGGCCACCTCCCGCTACCTGGCGCCCGAGCGGCGGCGCCGGGGCGCCATGGACGAGCGCAGCGACGTCTTCGGGCTCGGCGTGCTCCTCTACGAGATGCTCACCCTGGAGCATCCCTTCCCGGGGACCGGGGAGCGGGCCCACCGCCAGGCGGTGGCCCTTCCCCGGGGCCGGGTCCCCACCATTCCCCGGGACCTGGAGGCCATCTGCTGCAAGGCCCTGGAGCTGGATCCGGCGCGTCGCTACCCCTCGGCCGGGGCCCTGGCCGAGGACCTGCAGCGTTTCCTGGACGGGGAGGCAGTGGCTGCCCGGCCCCTGACCACCAGCCGGCGCCTGCTCCGGGTGCTCCGGCGCAACGTCGCCCTCCTCCTGGTCATGGCCGGCCTGGCGGGCCTCGGCCTCGTTGCCCTCGACGCCTGGCGGGAGAGCACGGCGGAGTCCATCCTCCGGCCCCAGTTTGCAGCCCTGGCGCCCCTGCTGGAGCCGGATCCCGGTCAGGCCAGCCCGGGGCAGCTCCTGGCGGCCCGGCACGCCCTGGCCCTCCTGGAGTCCCAGGCCGAGACCCTGCCCGCCGCCCGCCGGGAGGAGCTTGCCGTCGCCCGGAAGGCCCTGGCCCTCCTGGCCGAACGGCGCAAGGAACGACTCCTGGCCGGCCTCGCCACCCTCTTCCCGGGTCGCCGGGGCAGCGCCGCCCCGGCTCCGCCCGCCAGCGACGAGGGCAGGGGCGTGGACCCTGGAGCCACGGCCTCCCTCTTCCTGGAGCTCGCGGAGCTGGCGACCCTGGTGCCCGAGGATCCCGAGTTGCGGGAGCTCCTGGCCGCCCAGCCATGGGCCAACACGCTGGCCGTGCACAGCCTGCCCGAGGAGGGTGCCGCGGTCCGGCTCCTCCGCCTGGACCCCCTCACCGGCCAGCCCGAGGCGGGGCCGGACGGCCGGCCCCGGCCCCCCCTGGACCTGGGGACGACACCGGTGGAGCACGTGGTCCTGGACCCGGGCTTCTACCGGATCGTCCTGGAGAAGCCCGGCCTGGGACGGGCCGAGGTCACCCGGCTCCTGGCCGGTTTCGGCGAGGAGCTGGAGCTCCGCCCGGTCCTCCGGGGCGACGCGGAGGCCACCCGGGACATGCGCTGGATCCCGGGGGGTCGTCTCTCCTTCCGGCCCCACGCCGGTGCCCAGGGGCCGGTGGCTGTGGAGGTCCCGGACTTCTGGCTGGATACCCACGAGGTCAGCAACGGCGAGTACGAGGCCTTCCTGGTGGCCACGGGGAGGCCCGAGCCCGACTTCTGGCTGGCTCCCGGAGAGCGGCCGCCGGGCTGGGCCGAGCTGCCGGTGGTGGGTGTGACCCTGGAGGACGCCCGGGCCTACGCGGAGTGGGCCGGCAAGCGCCTGCCCTCCCTGGTGGAATGGGAGTGGGCCGCCCGGGGACCGGAGCATCGCCGCTTCCCGTGGGGAGAGGAGGCCGCCCTGGCCGCCCGGGCCAACGTCCGCCCGGGGCTCGAGACCCTCCGGGCCGCCACCGATCGCCGGGCCTTCCAGGATGCCTACCTGGCCGGCGTCCAGCCGGTGGCCGGCGCCGATCCCGCCACCTGGACCCCGGAAGGGCTCCAGCACCTCTTCGGCAACGTCGCCGAGATGACCGACACGCCCCTGGTGGAGCAGCTCGGTGGCCGGCCGCAGACGGTTCCCTACACCTACTTCGCCATGGGGGAGGCCTGGTGCCCGAACTCCTACGCGGCGGCCCTGCGCTTCGGCCTCGACCACGTCCAGGTGATGGAGAGCTTCCGGAGCGACGTCGGCGTCGGCTTCCGCTGCGCCCGGAGCGCCGCGGCGAATCCCTGAATCCCTGTTCCCGGAGGAACCTGCATGCCCACGGTCAACTGCGAGATCCAGATCCTGCTCGCCCCCAACGACGCCTTCCACGCCCTCTCGGCCCAGGACCAGGCCAGGGTCCGGGAGGTGGTCCAGGGCGAGGCCTTCTCCCCCGAGGCCGCGGTGGGGGCGGTCCTGGACTCCTGGGCCGCCGTCCCGGTGGAGAGCGACGCCTGGGGCCGGGTCTCCGAGGAGGCCCTGCGGATCGTCCTCGAGCGCGAGCTCGGCCGCTACGCCCAGGCCCGGGGCCAGGGCGCGGTGCAGGTCGAGAACGGCGCCCCCATGGCCTTCCACTACTGCAAGGTCGGCGACATGTGGGTCTGCTACCCGTCCTTCCCCCTCCACGAGTCCGGGGCGCCCTGGGTCCTCCAGGACGCCGGGGGCTTCCCTGGCGTGGACGTGGCCTTCAAGGTCCAGGCCCGGTGGCCGGTCTGAGGGGGACGCGAAAAAAGAGTTCGGTAAGAAGCCGGGCGTCGCTTTCAAGGGTAGGGGAGTGGTTCCTTCAGCCCGGCCTCAGGTGCCAGCACTTGCCGTCCGGGTATCGACCCGAGATACCCCCTATCTGTCTTCCCAGCAGGGAGGCGTTCTTGCCAGAGGGGAGAGGCGCTTCCCTGCTTTCATATTGGCCAAAGAGATAGATACGTCAAGATGTTTTCCTGTCTCTATGTATCCCCGGCCGGAGAGGCCCCGGGAGCAGCCGGCCGGCGGCAGCGGCCTCCAGGATCGCCGCCACCCCGGGGTGCAGCTCCCGGCGGGGCAGGAGGAT
Source organism: uncultured Planctomycetales bacterium (assembly GCA_964389745.1). GTDB lineage: Bacteria > Planctomycetota > UBA1135 > UBA1135 > UBA1135 > CAYMFV01. The sequence goes on from CAYMFV010000080.1 coordinate 8,136, forward strand.
GGCGTAGTAGCGCTCCTGGACACCCCGGAGGACCCCCACGCGCTCCACGCCGTAGACGCTGCGCAGCTCCCGCTCCACCCCTGCCGGGGCGGGGAAGAGCCCGCGGCCCTCCTGGCCGAAGACCTTGAGGAGGGCGCTGTCCTCGAACTCTGCCTCCACCTCGGGCCGGATGCCCCGGGCTACGAACCACTCCTCGAGGGCGGCCCGCAGGGTGCTGCCCCGGGCCGGCAGGAGGAAGGGGGCGTGCTGGAGGCTCTGGGGGAAGCCCCGGCGGAAGCGGGCGGCCAGGGCCGGGCTGGCGTAGAGGTGCACGGGCTGCTGGCCCAGGAGCTCGTTGCGCAGGGGCTGTCCCTGGATCTCGGTGGCCGGGGCCTCGGCCAGGACCAGGTCCACCCTGTGGATGGCCAGGTCGGCCAGGAGATGCTCGGGGCGCTCCTGCCGGAGGACCAGGCGGACCGGCGAGGGGAGGGCCAGGGCCGGCTCCAGGCAGCGGCGGATGATCAGCTTGGGCAGGACGTCGGCGGCTCCCACGGCCAGGCGCAACCGGGCGCCGGGCTGGTCCCGGGCCAGGGCCTCCACCAGGTCGCGGCCCAGGGAGAAGATCTCCTCGGCGTGGCGCAGGGCCAGGCGCCCGGCGGCCGTGGGGACCATCCGACCCCCGGCCCGCTCCAGGAGACGCCGGCCCAGGCGCTTCTCCAGGGAGCGGACCTGGGCGCTGACGGTGGAGGGGGCCAGGTGCATCTCCCGGGCGGCGGCGGTGACGCTGCCGCGCCGGGCCACCGTCCAGAAGTAGAGGAGATGGTGGTAGTTGAGCCACTCCATGGCGCCCCCGAGCATATTCGATAGAACCGCAAGGACAAGTCGCTTATTTGCAATGGAACGAAGCCGCAGATGTCCGATACCAGAGGGTGCGGCCCCCCGGCCGCAACCCTTGGCAACAACCGATGCAGATCCTCGCCCGCAGCTCGGGTGTCGAGCTCTCCTCCTACCTCCGCCACTACCTGGAACGCCGCCTGGGCTTCGCCCTGGAGCGCTTCGAGCCCCGGATCCTCGAGGTCCGGGTCCGGCTCGAGGACGTGAACGGTCCCCGCGGCGGCCCGGACAAGTCCTGCAGCATCGAGGTGCGCTTCCGGCCGAAGGGCTCCCTCCGGGTCCACCACCTGGACACGGGCGTCCGGGAGGCCGTGAACGGCGCCGCCGAGAAGCTCCAGCAGCAGGTGACCCGCCACCTGAAGCGCCTCCACGACCGGCGCACCGGCCGCCTCGCCCGCCGGACCAAGCCAAGCGCGGCCTGACGCCGGCCGGCCGGCCCCGGGCCCGACATCCTCCCCGCGCCCCGCGTCGCGGTGGAGGCAGGGGGCTGGTCTGGTCGGGCGCTCCGGGGTGCCAGGTGCCGGGGCGTGGAACATAAGGGCCGAGCCTTGCGCGTGCTGGGTGCGATTGGCAATATGTTTCCAAGTGCTGGGGGCTGGATATGTTCCACAGAAAAACGTTGGGGAAACCGGGAGATCGAGCGAACGCCATGGGTGAGGGTCCTCCGTGAGGGCCCCGCAGTTCCTTCCACCTGGACCCACGACCTGCCGTGATGCACACGTTTCCCCGCCCCCGCCCGGTCCTGCTGGGCCTCGTCCTGGTCCCCTTCCTGGTCCCCGTGGCCCGCCACGCCCTGGGCCGGGGTGTGGATACCCCCCCCCCCCCCCGGCCCCCGCCCTTCTCCTCCCGGGGGGTACCCCTCCCGCCCCGGCCCCGGTGCTCCCCGGCTGCCCCCTGTCCCAGCCTGGGGGCGGGGTCGGAGCCGCGCCGCCCTGTCTTGGGGTGCCCCTC
>CAYMFV010000081.1:0-9939 GCA_964389745.1 uncultured Planctomycetales bacterium
GGCCAGGGCTCCTCCTGGAACCTGGGCGCCGCCGTGGCCGGGCCGGGAGACGTGGACGGGGACGGCGTCCCGGACCTGGCGGCGAGCGCGGACGGCTTCTCCCTCCCCGGCCAGGTGGATGGCACGGTCCTCCTCTACTCGGGACGGGACGGCCGCCTTCTTCGCCGGCTGGACCACGACATCCACCTCGGTGGCAGCGGCTACGGCGAGGCCCTGGCCGGGGTCGGGGACCTGGATGGCGACGGCTGCGGCGACCTGGCGGTGGGCGCCCCCGGCGAGGACTCCAGCACCGGGGCGGTCATCCTTCGCTCGGGCCGGACGGGCCGGGTGCTCCGGATCCTGACCCTGGACGAGTCGGGCCTGCCCCTCTACGGGAGGGCCGTGAGCAGTCCCGGGGACGTGACCGGGGACGGCGTGCCCGAGGTGGCTGTGGGAGCTCCGGGGACCAACCCCGATGGCCGCTGGGATGCCGGCTCGGTGCTCCTCCACGACGGTCGCACGGGCGTCCTCCTGTGGCGGGCGGACGGCAACGAGCGGGACGCCACCCTGGGCTGGGCCCTGGCGCCCGCCGGGGACGTGGACGGAGACGGCCAAGGGGACATCCTGGCCGGGGCGCCCGGGGAGCACGCCGCCACCGGGCTGGCCACCGGCGTGAGCTACGTCCTCTCGGGGGCCGATGGCCGGATCCTGCGGCGTCTCGCCCTGGCCGGGAACGAGGTCCGCGGCATGGGTGGCGCCGTCGCCGGCGGCCGGGACCTGGACGGCGACGGGGTGCCGGACCAGGTGGTCGGGGCCCCCGGCTCCTCGCCCGTGCCCGGTGCCAGCTACGCCGGCCTGGTCCTGGTCTTCTCCGGCGCCGGCGGCAACCTCCTGTACACGGTGCCCGGTGCCCGCTACGACGCTGGGCTCGGCAGTGCCGTCGCCCTCCTCGGGGATGCCAACGGCGACGGCCTGGGGGATCTCCTGGCGACCGCCAGCGGCGGCTTCGACGCCCGGGACAGCCGGGGCATGATCCTGGGCCTGCGCCCCTTCCTGGGGCCCCGCAACCAGTCCCTGCCGTCAGGGGGGGGGACGGTGTTCTGGGATCTCGCCTTCGGGCCCCGGGCGGCCTTCTGGACCTACCAGGTCCTGGCCTCGGCCAGCGGCACGGGACCGGCCCTCTGGCAGGGCCTGGAGGTGCCCCTGACTCCCGACCCCCTCTTCGCCGCCAGCGTCGCCGGACGCTACCCGATCTGGGCGCCGGGCTTCCGGGGCGTTCTCGGCCCGGATGGCGCCGGCGTCGCCGCCCTCGTCCCCGGCCCGGGCGACCTGCCGCCGGGCCTGGCCGGCCGGGACCTGTTCCTGGCCGCCGTGGCCGGCCCCGCAGGCCTGTCCCCGGAACTGGTGTCCCTGGCCGCCGTCCTGCACGTGGAACCATGAACCGGACCCCTCCCGCCGGCGTGCGCCAGCGCACGCGACCCTGGCCGGCCGTGCGGCGAAGCACGCTCACGGCCGTCCTCCTCCTGCTGCCCGCCACCTCCGCCGCCGCCCAGGAGTGGGGCGTCGTCTGGCGGGACCACGCCATCCTCGGCCAGGACCTGGCCGGGGACGACCGCTTCGGCACCGTCGTGGCGCCTGCCGGCGACGTCGACGGCGACGGCCACCGGGACTTCCTGGTCACCGCCCCCGGTGTCCAGCGGGCGGGCGGCGGCCAGGGCACGGTGTACCTCTACTCCGGAGCCGACCTGGCGGTGCTACGCAGCTTCGACGTGTACGGGCCGACCTTGTACCAGGCGCCGGCGGACGGTGCCGGGGACCTGGACGGCGACGGTCTCGCCGACGTGGTCCTGGGCGATCCTGTCTTCGACGTGCCCGGCGGGCATCCCCTCGGCCGCCAGGGGGCGGTGGTCGCCTTCTCCGGCGCTACCGGCCAGCTCCTGTGGCAGACCGAGGGGGCCCTGTACCTGGACAACCTCGGGGAAGCCCTGGCCGTTGCCGACGACCTGGACGGTGACGGGATCCGGGAGGTGCTGGCCGCGGCCACCAACGGCTTCACCTCCTACGCAGTACGCTCCGGCTACGTCCAGGTCCTCTCGGGAGCCGACGGGCACCTCCTCCGGGAGCACCGGGGCTGGTACGACCGGCAGTGGTACGGGGAGGCCGTGGCCGGCCTCGGCGACGTGGACGGGGACGGGACTGGTGACTACGCCGTCGGCTTCTCGGGCCCGGGCTGGCGGCGGGATGCGCCGGTCGGCTTCACCGTCTTCTCCGGGCGCACCGGCCAGGCGCTCCTCGAGGTCCGGGACGAGCCCATGTCGGGGCTCGGCGTCGCCCTGGCGCCGGCGGGGGACGTGGACGGCGACGGCCACGCCGACGTGGTGGCCGGCGCCCCCTGGGGCGAACCCCGGAGCCGCATCGACGTCTACTCCGGAGTCGACGGCCGGCGGCTCCTCTCCATCCCGGCGGACGAGGTCGAGGGTTCCCTGGGCGTGAGCTTCGCCTGGGGGGGGGATGCCGACGGCGACGGCGAGCCGGAGCTCCTCGTCCTCGAGGATCGGGGCACCTACGAGGAGTCCCGCGTGCTCGTCTGCTCCCTCCGGGACGGTCGCATCCTCCACGCCCACCCGGTGCGCACCGTCAGCTCCTGGCCTCCAAGCGTCGTGGCCTTCGCCGACGACCTGAACGGGGACGGGCTCCAGGACGTCCTGGTTGGCGTACCCGATGGGAGCCTGCCCCAGGGCCGCGACGGCTACGTCCAGGTCTTCGGCCTGGCGCCCTACCTGGGCCCCCTCGTGTCCCGGCTGTCGGCCGCGGCGGGTGGCACGCTGACCTGGGAGCTCGCCTTCGGCACGCACCGGGCCCTCCACCGCTACCGGATCCTGGCCTCGGCCACGGGCCGGGGCCCGACGGCGCTGGGAGGAATCGAAGTGCCCCTGACCCCTGACGCCCTCTACCACGCCACCCTGGCCGGCACCCTGCCCTCCTGGGTCTGGGGCTTCGACGGGCTGCTCGACGCCAGCGGCGACTCGGCCGCCATCGCCCTGGTGCCGCCGGGAGCCCTGCCGCCGGCCCTGGTGGGGCGGCAGCTGTTCCTGGCCGCCGTGGTCGCCACCCTCCCGGGCATCCCCGTCCAGGCCTCCCGGGCCGCCGTGGTGGAGGTGGAGCTGTGAGCCGCGTCCTCCCGGCCGGCCTCGCCCTCCTGGCCCTGGCCCCGGCCCTGGCCGCCCAGAGGGGGGGGGCGGGGCGGTGCAGCTCACCCTGGACTTCGGGGCCGGGGCAGCCTGGCAGGAGTACCGCATCCTGGCCTCGGCCCACGGCCGGGGCAGCGCCAGCTACCAGGGTCTGGAGGTTCCCCTGGTAGCCGACGCCCTCTTCGCGGCCACCGCCGCTGGCCGCTACCCGGGCTGGGCCCTGGGCTACGCCGGGATCCTCGACCACCAGGGGGGGGGCAGTGCCGCGGTCTTCGCCGGTCCGGGCAGCGTGCCTGCGGCCCTGGTGGGCCGGGAGCTGTACCTGGCGGCGGTCGTCGGGCCGATTGGCGGCCTGCCGGAGAACGGCTCCATGCCGGTGGTGGTCCGGGTCGAGCCCTGACGCGGCTCTTCAGCGGCCCCGGGCCTGCTCCAGGGCGGCCTGCAGCCGGGCCGGCGTCACCGGGGAGAAGAGGTGGACGGCCCCGGCCGCCCGGAGGCGCTCGGCGTGGACCAGGGCGTCGGAGTCCCGGAGGACCACCACGCAGGGGCTGGCGGGTGACTCCGGGAGACGCTGGACGTCGCAGACCAGGACGTCGGGGCGGGGCAGGTTGCGCCAGTTGTCTGGAAGGGCTCCAAGGCAGAGGAGATCGGCGTGGAGAGCATCGTGAAGGGCGGGGTGGGCGGTGTCCACCAGCACTCGGAGCTGCCCGGGGAGCCGGTCGGCGACCGGCACGGAATGCCCGGGTGGGACGGGGAGCTCGATCCGGAAGCCGTCCGGCGCCGGTTCCATGGAGCCCGGCGGGAGGTCCTCCGGGCGGATGATCGGAAGATGGCGAGCTGCAGCAGCGGCGCAGGGATCGTCCGGGGCGTCGGGCGAGTGCGGCTCGGGCCCATTGCGGACGGACTGCACGGTCAGGGAGAGATGGTCGTCGCCCCCGGGGAGGAGATGGACCAGGACCAGGCCCTCCGCCGTCTTCAGGAGGGCGTGGTCCAGGAGCAGGCCGAGGGCCCGGGCGAGCGTGCTCCTCTGGTACTCGACACGGCGAGGGGCGGCCGGGTTCACATGCAGGAGGAGCAACAGGTCCTTGGCCCGGGCATGGGCGCCGCGCTCGCCGAGGAGAGCTTCCAGGAGATCCACGATGTTCACCGCATCCGGCGTGCACTGCGCGACGCCCGGAACCTCAACCTCCGGGTTCGGCCGGGTGAACTCCCGGGTGCCTCGAACCAGCGCCTCGAGGTCGTGCAGGGAGGCAAGGAGTCGGCCCTCACCGATGGGAACCCGGCTGGCGACCGACTCCCTGGCGGCGGCCAGGACCCCGGCCAGGAGCTCGTGGATCCGGTCCAGGAAGCGCCCGGTCGTCTCCTGCCATTCCTCGGTGACCAGGTGGAACTGGGAGGACTGCTCCTGGAGCCGCTCCTCCCGGAGCTCCACCATGTGCAGGAGGTTGTGGAAGATCTCCTGGACACGGAGCTCCGGCGTCGCTGCCGCGTGCTGGTAGACCGGGCACTCCTCGCAGTGTCCCCGCTTGCTGGCGAAGGTGCCCTGCACCTTGCCCCCGCAGTGGGTGCCCGCCACCTGCCAGCAGCGCTGGGCCGGGGCACCGTGGCACGGGCACTCTGTCGTCGTGCAGTCCAGGTACTCCCAGCAGGCCACGAGCTCCGGGTTGGGGAGCCGCTGGCCATAGGCGCCGCCAGATTCCGCCATGTCGAGGAGGATCTGGAGACTGTCGAGAATGTCCTGGCAACGGCCTTCCACGGTGGGGAGAGGATGGATCCTGTCTTCCGAAGGGCGGGGATGGTAGCAGGCGTCGTCGGCTGCGCCAGGAACGGAAACCCCGGTATGCACTTTGCCGCCGGGGCATCCAGGCTCGGGGATAGAATCCTGCCCGAACATGCCCCGTCGCCCTGCTCGCACCGTCCGGGTGACGGTCCACCACGACCGGGCCGCTGGTCCCCGGCGAAGTCTGCGGTGCCGGTGGCGGAGCCGCGGGTCCGGCGGACGGTGCCAGCCTCCACGGTCAGTTCGAGGTGGCCCATGGGTCGCAGCTGGAGGGCACCAAGGTCCAGTGTCTCCTCGCCCACCACGAAGGTGGGGGTCACGAGGAGAGCGGATCGACCGTTCTCACCTGCGATCTCCAGCCAGAGCCGGTAGCGACCAGTCGGCCACCTCGAGACGGCCGGGAGTCGGGCTCGTCCCCGTGATGCACTGGTTCCGCCGGAACCAGTGCTCCAGGTCGCCGACCGGGAAGGCCAGGGAACGTGGGGCACGTCGCTCGCGCAAGCCTTCGTGCCCGAGCTCGAAGTAGAAGGCCGGCCCCGGCCGGCCGCTCGCGTCGAGGACCTGACGACGATGCCACCGGACGGCAGGGAGAAGCTCACGAGGTTCTTCCTGGCCTGGACCTCGACGCGCTGCCACAGCCATGGCCGGGACTCCCCGGCCCGGGCCGCAGCCTGTCAGGTGCCGGGCACCAGGTCGGCCACGGTCCAGGTCCCCGCCGCACCCGTCCTCGCCCTCGCCCGGCCCGCTGGACCAGGAGGGTCACCGAGGCGGTCTCCGCAACACCAGGCGGAGGTGCCCGCGCTCGCCGCCTTCGACCCGCACCCTGCCCAGCGGCACCGTCTCGGATTCCGCCGGAGGGAGGAAGAAGCGGTCGCGGTAGCCCGCCGGGTTCCGCAGCCGCACCTCATAGGAGCCCGGCACCAGCTCTGGGAACCAGGCCCTGCCGTCCGGCCCCGTCTCCCGTTCCAGCCCGCCGCCCCTGAATGGACCTGGCAGGTTCCACGCGCCGGGATCGGACGCCAGGTTCGCTTCGGGCGCGAGAGCCAGTGCGGCGCCCGCGACCGGGCTCCCATCGGGATCGGTCAGGGTGACGACCAGGCTGGCGGAGCGCTCGAGGGCCAGGACGGTTTCGGCTACCGGCACCCGGGTCTCCAGGGAAAGGCGCGCCTTGCCCGGGACGTGCCCGGGGGCCCTTGCCACGTAGGTCCTTTCTCCAGGGGGCTCGGCGGTCCACTCCAGGACGCCGGGGACCCCGGCCCTGCGCCCGGGGACGTCGGTGCCGGGCTCGATCCGGAACCCCTCCACGTCGGCGAGGGGCACGCCCGTCCCGACATCGGTCACCCGGAGCCGGACCCTGGTTCCAGCCGGGACCCTCCGCCGACCCAGGTCGAGGTCCGTGTGCACCTCGAGGACGTCCGGCCAGCGGTATCGCCCCCCCGGGAAGCGCGCTTCCAGCCAGTAGCGGCCGGGCAGGACCCGGCACGCGAAGCTGCCATCCCCGGCGCAGGCCAGCCACGCCAGGGTCACCACGTGCTCGCCCGTCCAGGACGGGCTCCTTCCCGGATCCTCCACCGGCCACAGCCTGGCTTCGATCCGCCCGGGATCCGTGTGCGGGGCGGCGAGCACGGCGGTCACCTCGTGGCGCAGGGGAAGGCGAAAGACCGGAGCCGTGCCGGCGGAGTGGACCGGCGAGCTGGCAAGGAAGTTCGGGGGATCGAAGACGACGAGGTGGAACTCCTGGTCCGGTGCGAAGCCGCGGCAGACGAAGACACCGTCCTCGCCCGTGGGGACACCGGCCTTCAGGGAATCCAGGGCCAGGTGGTCTACGGCGAAGAGGGGCACCCGGTTGCCTCGCCTGACCTCGGGCCAGGGCTCCAGCACCAGGACCCGCGCTCCCGCCACGGGGGCGCCCGGCTGGTCGAGAATGCGGCCCCGCACGGTCGTTCCGGGCGCGAGCTCCAGCACAACCTCCTCCTCGCCGTCCGGCACATCGCCCTCCCCGGGAAGGTAGCCTGCCTTCCGGGCCACCACGTGCAGCTCGCCGAAGGGCACATGCCCGAGGGTGGCGATGCCGTCCGGGCCCGTGAGAGCGGAGAAGTCCCTGTCGGGAGGTTCCTCCTCCGGGTAGAGACCGTCGCGCAGCCGGGCGCGCACCTCGACGAGGGCCTCCGCTATGGGTTCCCCGTCCGTGGTCCGCACGGCGACCTGGATCTGGCGGCCGGCAGCCAGGACCTGCGCCCCCGCGTCGACCACGTCGCCCTCCAGGGGCGTCCGCACCGCCAGGGAGTGCCGAGCGGTGCCGGGCGCGCAGGCCGCCAGGAGGGTCCACTGGTCCGGCGGCAAGTGGCGGAAGCTCGCCCGGCCGGTGGCGTCGGTGCGGACGACCTCCTGGACCCGGCCTTCGCGCTCTGCGGCATCCCAGTCCTGCTCCGTGTAGCGGAAGCCGGACCACGGGTTGCGAGGCTGCGAGCCTGCCAGGACCCTGGCGCCCGGGATCGGCTGCCCAGATGCGTCCACCACCCGCAGCTCGATGCCCGCGGCCGGCGGCTGCGGCTCCCGCCCGCCGGGCCGTGCGCCCCGCGGGGCCAGGACGAGCATCCCGAGGACGACAACCAGGACGAGAAGAACGGCCAGGACGCGATGGGGCACGCTCGGGTCCTCCTTCGGGCATGTTAGCGGCCGGGCGCCGGCTGGTTGCGGGCGGGAGGGGTCCCGCCAACGGCTAGAATCCCGCCGTGCCATGCCCCGTCGCCCCACCCGCACCGTCCGTGTCGGCAGACTCCTGCTGGGAGGCGAGCACCCGATCCGGGTGCAGTCCATGACCACCACGGACACGGAGGACGTGGCGGCGACGGTGGCCCAGATCGAGCGCCTGGTCGAGGCTGGCTGCGAGATCGTCCGGGTGACGGTCAACCACGACCGGGCCGCGGACGCCCTGCCCGAGATCCGCCGGCACTGCCCGGTGCCGCTGGTCGCCGACATCCACTTCACCCACCGCCTTGCGCTGCGGGCCATCGCGGCCGGGGTGGACAAGGTGCGCCTCAACCCGGGCAACGTCGGTGGCCTGGAGCGGGTCCGGGAGGTGGTCCAGGCGGCGGCGGGAGCTGGCGTCGCCCTGCGCATCGGCGTCAACTCGGGGTCGGTGGAGAAGGACCTCCTCGAGAAGCACGGCTGGCCCTCCCCGGAGGCCATGGTCGAGTCGGCCCTGCGCCACTGCCGGGCGGTCGAGGACATGGGCTTCACCGACTTCGTAGTGTCCCTCAAGTCCACCGATACACGGGTGGTGGTCGAAGCCAACCGCCGCTTCGCCGCCGCCACCGACGTGCCCCTGCACCTGGGGGTGACCGAGGCCGGTCGCCCGCCCTACGGGGTGATCAAGTCGGCGGTGGGGCTGGCGCCGCTCCTGCTCGAGGGCATCGGCGACACCATCCGGGTGAGCCTGACGGCGGACCCGGTGGCCGAGATCCCGGTGGCCTTCGACATCCTCAAGGCCACCGGCGCCCGGGTGACCAGCCCCGAGCTGATCGCCTGCCCGACCTGCGGGCGCATCGAGATCGACCTGGAGGCGCTGATGGCGGAGCTGGAGACGCGCCTGGCCGGGGAGCAGGCGCCGGTGAAGATCGCGGTCCTCGGTTGTGTCGTCAACGGTCCCGGCGAGGCCAGCGAGGCCGACATCGGCATCGCCGCCGGCGGCGGCAAGGGCATCCTCTACCGGAAGGGCCGCCAGGTCCGGGTGGTGCCCGAGAGCGAGATGGTGACGGCCCTCCTCGAGGAGATCCGGGCCTGGAAGGCGGAGCGGCAGGAGGACGAGTAGCCTGGGACGGACCGCCGGAACGTCAGCCGGCCCCTCCGCCCGGTCCGCTCCCCAGCAAGTCCTGCCCGGTGGGTTGTGGGAAGGGGAGACAACAGGAATGTGCTTCGTGGCGGGTTGCCACCCGGGGCAATCGGAGTTCCCGGGGCGGTCGCGGCCTTGACAAGAGAGATAGAGGGCGAAATAATGCTGGCGCCGTCCCCGGTAGCTGGGTTGCGGCTTCCAAGTGACGGGGTTCTCCATGGTCAGGGTACTCAGGCTTTGGGAGGAGAGGAGTCCATGTCAGGTTTCGCGTTGAAGATGGGCGAGAGGTGGCTTGTGCTTGTATGCCTTGTTGCCACGGTCTTCGTGGGCGCAGTGGCCAGTCAGTACGTGGTAGCGTCCCCTGCCGCCACGGCACCTGGGGCCACGCTGGAGCGGCAGGGACAGCAGTGTGGCTTGAACGGCACTCCTGGCGCAAACGGCAGCAACGGCAAGAACGACTTCTGTGCCGCCACCGGCGCTGGCAATGCTAGTGCCCAGGGCGAAGCAGGAGGGAATGGCAAGAAAGGTGGGAATGGCACCGATGGTTGCGAGGAGGGCAACCACAATGGTGGGCAAGGTGGTTCGGGAGGCAATGGTGGCAACGGCGGGAATGCCTACGCGATTGTTGAGAATGGAGTTGCGTCTGCGAAGGGAGGCGCTGGTGGCTTTGGTGGGGATGGTGGCAACGGGGGCAACGGAGTTGCGGGAGGCACGGGCGGCAAGGGTGGTAATGGCGGAGCCGGCGGGAAGGGCGGTGATGCCCGGACTGCCGTGACCGGCAATGGGTCCACGGGATCCTGCCTGGGTGGAGTGGGAGGAACCGGTGGTACGGCAGGCGTCTCGGGCGCCCCGGCTCCAGGTGGGAGTCCCCCTGCCAATGGCAGCAACGGCGCGAACGGCTCCTGCACGGGAGCTGGCTGACCGATGATGCGGAAGTCCCACGCTTGCCTGGTGGCGGGTCTGGTCACGGTCCTCGTCCTCGGCTTGGCCGCCCTGCGGGGCAGTTGCTCGCAAGCGGAGGCCGTGGCGCCGCGGCCCCTGGCGGGGGCCGGGAAGGCGCCCGTAGTGGCGGCCGAGGCTCCCGGGCAGCAGGGAGGAGGCGCCGGCGGACGCTCCGCCCTGGCCGTGCCCCGGGCGGGGGCGGCCCTGTGCTG
>CAYMFV010000082.1:0-9813 GCA_964389745.1 uncultured Planctomycetales bacterium
GAACTCTCGCATCGGACCGAAACCGCGCCAAGACCGACTCCAACCGGCCCTGGCGCAGGTCGTCCATCCAGGAATCGATGATGGCATCGACCTTCTGCGGCGGTGCCTGACCAAGGTAGGAGACAGTCTGCAGAACGAAGCGCACCGTCTTCGGATCGAGAGTCAGCGTCAGTCGGTACCTCTTTCGTCCGTCGCCGGGACCCGAAGCGGTCGCGAAGGCGGCAACGCTTCCCTTGTCTTCCAATCGCGGCCAAAGCAAAGGCTGCTCGAATTGGGCGTTTTCTGGAATCGTTGCGGGCCAAGATAGCCGCTTGTCGGGATTGGCCAAGCTCTCCTGGAAGTCGGCTGACGCCATCAGAAGGGGGAGCACCTTTTCTCGATCCAGCTCTTCGATGCGCGTTATGGCCGTCTCCTTCCCGCGCATTGCAACCCGGAGGCGATACCCGGATGCCCCTGGAAACCCGCTCTTGGGAGACTGTCGGAGCAGGATCACAGCCGATATTTCCGGCTGGCTCCGGTCGACCGACCCGAGGATCCTAGCCTCGGAAACGGGAGTATCCGCTGCGAGAGCTGTCTTGAGACCTTCCCTGACGCCCTCCGACGAGAAGGCAAGGCCCGCACCGGCCTGGAGGCTGACGTCCTGATAGCAAAGATCCATGAGAGATTCGACGTCGGCATACCCGAACGCGCGAACCGCCTTTTCAAGAAGGTCATCGAGCGGATCGACCGTCTCCTTGGCGGTGGCCGGTGGGCTGCTGGGAAGCTCTCGGGAGTCGCGTGCCGCGAGCTGGTCAAGAACCTTGCGGTACTCCTCTCGTGTCTTGGCGAGCTCTTGGAGAACCGCAATCTGGCCCTTGTCAAACGTCCGGTTAGGATTCAGGAGGGAGCGGTCGGGAGGGGCGACCTTTGGAGAAGAACGCATGAAGAAGAGCAGCGCTAACAGGGCCGGGGCCAAGACCAGTGCCGCGCCAAGTAGGAGTTTCCTGGGCTTCGGGTGGTCGCGTCGCGGCAGGGGCGGGGTGGTGGGCCGCCGGCGGGGGGCCGGGCGGGGGCTGGGGGCCGGGGGGCGGGGGGGGGGGTGGAGCAGGGGGCGGTTGGGGCGGCGGGGGGCTGGAACCGGTGGCGTGGAGAGCCTGCTCCAGGGCGGGCTCCGTGCCGCCCACGAGGTTGCACCGGGCCGCTAGCTGCCGGGGCCATCCCCGGGGAGCCGCTCGAGGATGGCGGCCACGCCCATGCCGCCACCGACGCACAGGGCAGCACAGCCGGTGGCGGCGTCCCGGCGCTCCATCTCGTCCAGGAGCGTGCCCAGGAGGATGGCGCCGGTGGCACCGAGGGGATGGCCCAGGGCGATGGCCCCGCCGTTGACGTTGACCTGGTCGTGCTCCAGTCCGAGGGCTGCCATCACCTGGAGGGGGACCACGGCGAAGGCCTCGTTGATCTCCCACAGATCGATGTCGGCGACCGCCATGTCCGCCTGGGCCAGGCCCTTCTCGATGGCTGGCACCGTGGCCGTGAACATCAGCACCGGGTCGGCGGCAGCGCTGGCGCAGGCCCGGAGCCGGGCCCGGGGGCGCAGCCCGTGCCGGGCGGCGGCCGCCGGCGAGGCGAGGAGGAGCAGGCCGGCCCCGTCGACGATGCCGCTCGAGTTGCCAGCGGTGTGGACGGGCTGGAAGTCGCGGGCCTCCGGATAGCGGGCCCGGAGGGCCTGGCGGGGGGGGGGAGCGCCGGGCACCGGCGGCCTGGATGCCGCCTCGGCGAAGGCCGGGGGCAGGGCCGCCAGGGCGGCGGCGGTGGTCTCGGGGCGGGGGTGCTCGTCGGCGGCCAGGAGGACGCGGCCGCCCGCGTCCCGGACCGGGACCAGGGAGGGGGCGAAGCGCTTCTCGGCGATGGCCCTGGCCGCCCGCTGCTGGCTCTCCAGGGCGAAGGCGTCCAGCTCCTCCCGGGAGATGCCCTCCAGGGCGGCCAGGAGGTCGGCGCAGACTCCCTGGGGTGCCATGGGCAGGCGCACCGCCAGGGCCGGGTTGCGTCCGTCCAGCCAGGCGCCGTCGGAGAGGAAGGGGACCCGGGAGAGGCTCTCGGCGCCGCCGGCCGCCACCAGCTCGGCATGGCCGGCGGCGACGGCGCCGGCGGCGAAGGCCACCGCCTGGAGGCCGGAGCCGCACATCCGGTTCAGGGTCACGCCGGGGACCGTGTCCGGCCAGCCCGCGGCCAGGGCGGCCAGGCGGGCCAGGTTGGCCCCCTGCTCGCCCACCTGGGAGACCACCCCGGCCACCACGTCGTCCACCGCAGCGGGGTCGAGACCGGTGCGGTCGGGGATGGCCCGGAGCAGCGTGGCCAGGAACTCCTGGGGATGGACCGCCGAGAGGGCACCCCGGCCGGGCTTGCCCCGGCCCCGGGGGGTACGGCAGGCGTCGAGGACCAGGACCTCGGACATGACCGGCAGATGGTAGGCGCGCGGTCACAATGGTCCCGGGGCACCCGCCCCCTCCAGGCCCCGTGCTCGAGGTCCGCAACCTGGTCCGGCGCTTCGGCCCCGTGCGGGCGGTGAACGGACTCTCCTTCACCGTCGAGCCAGGGGAGGTCGTTGCCTTCCTCGGCCCGAACGGGGCCGGCAAGACCACCACCCTGCGGATGATCTGCGGCTTCCTGGCGCCGACCGCAGGTAGCGTCCGCATCTGCGGCCACGACGTGGCCCGGGAGCCGGTGGCCGCCCGCCGCTGCCTCGGCTACCTCCCCGAGGGCGCGCCCCTCTACCCCGACATGACGCCCCGGGCCCTCCTCGGCTTCGCCGCCACCATGCGCGGACTGTCCTGGGGGGAGCGCCGGCGGGCGGTGGCCCGGGCGGTGGCCCGGGCCCGCCTCGAGGAGGTCCTGGACCGGCCGGTGGAGACCCTCTCCAAGGGCTACCGCCGTCGGGTGGCCCTGGCCCAGGCCATCCTCCACGACCCTCCCGTCCTGCTCCTGGACGAGCCCACCGACGGCCTGGATCCGAACCAGAAGGAGGGCGTCCGGCGCCTGATCCGGGAGCTGGCCGGCGACCGGGTGGTGCTCCTCTCCACGCACATCCTGGAGGAGGTGGACGCGGTCTGCTCCCGGGTCCTGGTCCTGGCCCGGGGGCGGCTGCTCTTCGACGGCACCCCGGACGAGTTCCGGGCCCGGTCCCGGCGCCACGGCGGCCTGCGCATGGTCCTCCGGGGCGTGGAGACCACGGCGGCCCTGGCCCTGCTCCGCTCCCTCGGCGAGGTGCGACAGGTCCTGGTCGAGGAGGAGTGCGCCGACCCCGGCCCTGACGGCCGTGGGCCCCGGCTCGGTCTGGTGATCCTGCCCCGGACGGGGGCCGAGCTCCTCGTCCCGGTCCTCCGGCAGGTGGAGCAGCACGGCTGGGTCGTGGAGACCCTGGGCGTGGTGCAGGGCCAGCTCGAAGAGGTCTTCCGCCGCATGACGGCGGGACATCCGGAGGGGGGGGCATGAAGCAGGTCCTGGCCCTCGTGCGCCGGGAGCTGGGCACCTGGTTCACCACGCCCCTGGCCTACGTCGTCCTGGTGGTCTTCCTGGCCCTGGCGGGTTTCTGCACCTTCGAGTACGGGCACTTCTTCGCCCGGGGGCAGGCGGACATGGCGGCCTTCTTCGAGCAGGTGCCCCTCCTCCTCCTGTTCCTCGTGCCGGCGGCCACGATGCGCACCTGGGCCGAGGAACGGCGCCTGGGCACCGTGGAGCTCCTCCTGACGCTGCCCTGCCCGGCGCCCCGGGTGGTCCTCGGCAAGTTCCTGGCGGCCTGGGCCTTCTGCGCCCTGGCCCTGGCCCTCACCTTCCCCCTCTGGATCGCGGTGGCCTGGCTCGGGGAGCCGGATCACGGCGTCATCCTCGCCGGCTACCTGGGCGCCCTGCTCCTGGCCGCGCCCCTGGCCGCCCTGGGAAGCTGGGTCTCGGCCCTGACCCGGAACCAGGTGGTGGCCTTCGTCCTCGCCTTCCTGGGCGCCCTCCTCCTGCTGGTGGTGGGCTGGCTGCCGGCCCTGGGCCTCCTCGAGGAGCGGCTGCCCCCCCTGGCCCTGGAGCTCCTCTCCCGGGTCGGTCTCCTGCCGCGCTACGAGGCCATCACCCGGGGCGTCGTGGACCTGCGGGACGCCGCGGGCTTCCTCCTCTTCCTGCTCCTCTTCCTCTACTGGAACCTCCTGGCCGTGGAAGGGGGGGGCGGCGGTCGCCTCCGGGAACGGCTCCGGCGTCTGGTCCTGGCCGGCCTGGCCCTCCTCCTGGCCGCCGAGGCCCTCCTCCTCGGGGACGCGCACCTGCCGCGCTGGCGCTGGGACCTGACCGCGGCGCGCCTGCACACCCTGTCGCCGGGCACCCGGAACCTCCTGGAGGGGCTCCGGGAGCCGATCACCGCCACCTTCTGGTTCTCCGCCGATCAGGCCGGGCGGGAGCGGGCCCGGGAGCTGGATCACGCCCGCCGGGTCCGGGATCTGCTCCGGGAGTACGAGGAGCGGGCCGGGGGCCGGCTCCAGGTCCGGGAGATCCACCCGGAGCCCTTCTCCGTGGAGGAGGAGCAGGCCCTGCGCCTGGGCCTGGAGAGCCGGCCCTTGCGGCGTCTGGGCGAGCCCTTCTTCTTCGGCCTGGTGCTCACCAACAGCGTCGACGAGCGGGAGGTCATCCGCTGGCTGGACCCGGACCGGGCCGGCGACCTGGAGTACCAGGTCAGCCGGCGCATCCTGGCCCTGGCCCGACCCGAACGGCCACGCCTGGGCGTCCTCTCCTCCCTGGCTCTCGCCGGGGGGCCGGTGGGGGGGGGCAGCGCCAGGCCCGGCGCTGGTTGTTCCTGGACGTCTTGGCCGAGCGCTTCCAGGTCCGCCTGTTGCCCACCGATGCACCGGGCCTGCCCGAGGACCTGGACCTGCTCCTGGTGGTCCATCCCAAGGAGCTGGCGGCGCCCCTGCGCTACGCCCTGGATCGCTGGGCGCGGTCGGGGCGCCCGGCTCTGATCTGCGTCGATCCCCACTGCGAGAACGACGTCCCGTGGGCGGCTCCCGACCCCGCGGCCGCCCGGGCGGCCTCCCGCACCTCGGATCTGCCCCGGCTGCTCCAGGCCTGGGGCGTCAGCCTGGAACCCGGCCAGGTGGTGGCCGACCGGAGTCTGGCCATGCCGGCCCAGGTCCAGGGTCCCCGAGGGCCTGAGACCATCCACTATCCCCTCTGGCAGCGCCTCGGGCCCGAGCAGATGTCCGCCGAGGACTTCGCCACCGCCAGCCTGGACCTGCTCCTTCTGGGAACCCCCGGCGCCCTGCGGCTCGAGGCCGGGACCCGGGGCCGGCGCACGGTCCTGCTCCACTCCACCGAGGATTCCCGCCTGGTGCCGGAGCCGCAGGTGCGCTTCTTCCCCGACCCGCGACGCCTGGCGGCGGAGTTCACCCCGGATCCGGAGCGCTATGTCTACGCGTTGCGCATCCGCGGGCCGGTGGGCAGTGCCTTCCCGGAGGGAGCACCGCCGGGAGTGCCGGCGGCCGCCGCTCGACCCCTCGAGCCCCGGCCGGTGGCGCTGGTGGTTATCGCCGACGTGGACTTCCTGCACGAGCGTTTCTGGGCCCGGCTGCAGCAACAGGGGGCGGTGCGCCAGCTGGTCGGGTCCACGTCCCAGAACATGAGCTTCCTGGTCAACCTCCTGGAGGACCTGGCTGGCAGCCGGGAACTGGCGAGCATCCGGCAGCGCGCCGGCGCCGTCCGCCCCTTCACCCGTCTCCAGGCTCTGGAGCGGGTGGCCACGGCCCGCTACCAGGAACGCCTCCGGGAGCTCCAGAGCCGGCTCCGGGAGATCGAGACGCGCCTGGCCGGCTTCGACTTCGGGGGGGGGGAGGAGTCCTCCCTGCTGCCCGGCCCCCAGGCGAGGCAGGCCTGGGCCGAGGCGCAGGCGGAACGGGTGCGCGTGCGGCGGGAGCTCCGGGACCTCCAGTACGAGCTGCGCCGGGAGGTGCGCTCCCTGCAGAACCGGGTGCGCCTGGCCGTCCTCGGTGGCGTGCCTGCCCTCCTGGCCTGCTTCGGCCTGGGTGTCGCCGC
The DNA here is from genome assembly GCA_964389745.1 of uncultured Planctomycetales bacterium. Taxonomy (GTDB): domain Bacteria; phylum Planctomycetota; class UBA1135; order UBA1135; family UBA1135; genus CAYMFV01. Next base: position 6,046 of record CAYMFV010000082.1, read on the forward strand.
CGCCCGGAGGTGGCGCCGGAGCCGGCGCCGCTCCGGGCGGCCGGAGGGCGCTGCATGACCGGTCCCCGGACCCTCCTCGTCCTCCTCGGCCTGGCGGCCGCCGGTGGCTGGTTCTCGTGGCTGGAGATCCAGCAGCGCCTCGATCGGGACCGGAGCGAGGCCCTGCCCGAGCGCCTGTTCCCTGGCCTGGAGGACCGGCTGGAGAAGGTCGCGGCGATCCGCCTCCGACGGGGAGCCGAGGAGCTGGAGGTGCGACGCGGCGGCGAGGACTGGCAGGTGCCGGCCCTGGACGGCTGGCCGGCGCGGCCCGATGCCGTGCGGCGGCTCCTGGCGGCCATGACCCTGCTCCGGCCGCTGGCGCCCCGGACCGGGGATGCCCGGCGCTTCGCCCGTCTTGGTGTCCAGGACCCAGGGCAGGAGGGGCCGGCGGAGACCACCTGGGTGGAGCTCCTGGACAGGTCGGGCCAGCGTCTTGCCGGACTGGTGGTGGGTCTCGCCAACCCGGCCCTGGCCCGGCACGGGCGCTACGTCCGGAAGATGGGCGGCGCGCGGGCCTGGCTGGTGGATGTGGACCTGGCCCTGGCCCTGGACCCTCTCCGGTGGGTGGATGCGACCATCTGGGACCTGGACCGTTCCCGGCTGATGAGCCTGGAGATCCGCCACCCCGACGGCCAGGTGGTGGCCGCGGCGCGGGTGGAGGCGGGGCGACCGGACTTCCGCCTCCTGGAGCTGCCCGCCGGCTGGCAGGCCAGGTTCCCGGAGGTTGCGAACTACCTGGGTGCCGCACTCACGGACCTCGGCTTCCTGTCGGTATCCCGGGCCGCCGGGGACTCTCCGCCCCCCGAGGACGCCGTGCACGGGGTGTACCGCTGCGCCGGCGGTCTCGTCCTGGAGACCTGGACCTGGCCCGGCGATGGGGAGGTGGCGCCGGGTCGGGAACGCGCCTGGTTCGGGCGCTTCGCGGCCCGGGCCGCGCCGGGCAGTGACGCGGAGGTCCAGGAGGAGGCGACACGGCTGGAGAGGCGGCTGCGGGACTGGGTCTTCCGGATTCCGGCCCACAAGGCCGAGGTCCTGATGCGCCGCCTGGACGAGGTGGCCGTGCCCGACCCCGCCGCCGGCCTCGGACCGACCCCGCCGGGTCAGGAGGGGGAAGGGGAAGAGGGCGGCGGCAGCGACTGAGGCCGTGGACCCCTTGCCTGGCTATCCTGTCTCCGGTCCAAGCCATGCTACTCCGACTCCTCCCGCTCCTCGCCCTCCCGCTCGTCCCCCCCCAGGACCGGGAAGCCCTGCCCCGGCTGGTCGTCACCCGGGACGACACGGTGGTGGACCGCTCCTGCGAGATCGTGATCCCCGAGGGGCTGGTCCTCGCCGACGAGAACGGCGACGGTGTGCTCCAGGTCCGGGCCTCGGGGATCACCGTGCGCTTCGCGCCGGGGAGCGTCCTCCGGGGTGCCCCGGCGGAGGTCCCGCCGGATCAGCTCCAGGGCTTCGGCCTCCGCCTCCGGGGCGTCCGGGACGTGGTCCTCCAGGGGGCGAGCATCCGTGGCTACCGGGGCGCCGTCTGGGCCAGCCAGGCCGACGGCCTGGTGCTGGAGGACCTCGAGGTCTCGGACAACTTCCGCCAGCACCTTCTCTCCACGGAGGCGGCCGAGGCGGGCAGCGACTGGCTCTGGCCCCACGAGAACGACCAGAACGAGTGGCTGCGCCGCTACGGTGCCGGCATCTACGTCGAGGACAGTCGTGGCGTCACGATCCGCCGTGTCCGGGCCCGGCGGGTGCAGAACGGCATCTGCCTGGACCGGGTGGAGGATTCCCGGATCTACGACAACGACTGTTCCTTCCTCTCGGGCTGGGGGCTGGCTCTGTGGCGGAGCAGTCGCAACGTCATCAGTCGCAACGCCTTCGACTTCTGTGTCCGCGGCTACAGCCACGGTGTCTACAGTCGGGGCCAGGACAGCGCCGGGATCCTCTGCTTCGAGCAGAGTCGGGAGAACGTCATCGCCGAGAACTCGGCGACCCACAGCGGCGACGGCTTCTTCGGATTCGCCGGCAGGGAGGCCCTGGGGGAGAGGCCGGCGCCGGAGAAGGACTTCCGCTACGAGGGCCGGGGCTGCAACGGCAACCTCCTGGTGGGCAACGACTTCTCCTACGCGCCGGCCATTGGCATCGAGATGACCTTCTCCTTTGGCAACCGCTTCGTCGGGAATCGCCTGGTAGGGGGCAACTACGGCGTCTGGGGCGGGTACAGCCAGGACACCCTGATCCGCGGCAACACCATCGCCGAGAACGCCATCGCCGGCGTGGCCATCGAGCACGGCGCGGGCAACCGGATCGTGGACAACGACTTCGCCCGGAACGAACGCGGCGTCCAGCTCTGGTGGGACGTGGACGACGGGCTCTTCGATCGCCCCTGGGTCCAGGCCAACCACCGGGGACTTGTGGACAACCAGATCCTCCACAACCGCTTCCAGGGCGACCGGGTGGCGGTGGAGCTGCGCCGGGAGGGCAGTTCCACGAAGGTGCCCAGGCGGATGTCGACGATCCTGGCCGGCAATCGCCTGCAGGACGTAGGCGAGCGCCTGCGGGTCCTCGGCGACGCCGACGCGCCGAAGGTGGTGGAACGGCCGGCGCCAGCGCCGCTGGAGCTGGACCACCCCGTCCTCGGGGAACGGCGGCCGGTGGGAGCCCGGGACCACCTGGCCGGGCGGCACACCATCATCATGACCGAATGGGGGCCGTGGGATCACGAGTCGCCCCTCGTCCGCCGGATCGAGGACCTGGGCGGGGAACAGCTCTGGTCGGTGCACGGTTTCCCCGGGCAGCCGGAGCTCCGGGTCCGGGAGGGCGTGGTGGACGTGGCCTGGGAGGCACCGGAGGATCCTGCCGCCCCCCCCCGTTTCCGGGTGCGGGCCGGAGCGCCGGGCGTCCAGGCCTATCGGGTCGAGATCCGGGCCGGGGATCTCCTCCAGGAGGCTGCCGGAGTCCTGGTCCGGACGGAGTGGCGCCTGCGGGTCTTTCCGTGGAGCACCGACCCGCTCCAGGATCTGGCCGCCTGGCGCCGGGAGGGCGAGGGGCCCCGGGCCTTGGAGGCGGTCCTGTCGCGCCTGGCCCTGCCCTTCGGCTACGGGGGCCCCAGCCAGCAGCGAGCCTTGGGCCATGAGGTCGAGGCGGCCGGCCTGGCCGGCGACCACTTCGGCGTCTTCGCCAGCACCCGGATCCCCTTGCCGGCTGGCCGCTGGCGGGTCCGGACCTTGAGCGACGACGGCATCCGGGTGTTCGTGGATGGACGGCAGGTCCTGGAGCGCTGGGACATCCACGGGCCGACCGAGGACCGGGTGGAGTTCGAGACCCGGCGCCGGCACGAGGTGGAGATCCGGGTCGAGTACTTCGAGAACGACGGCTACGCCGTGCTCGACCTGACCCTGGAGCCGGTCGTCGAGGCGGCCCACTGATCCAGCCAGGCCAGGACGGCCCTGTGGACATCGTCCTTCTCCAGGTCGTGGAGGACCTCGTGGAGACTGCGCCGCCACTCCCGGACCTGGACCGGCCCCGGACACGCCCGGACGAAGTCCAGGGCCGCCCGGCTGTCCACGTAGGGGTCGAGGGGGGAGACGTGCAGCTGGAGGGGCACCGCCAGGCGGCTGGCCTCGGCCTGGACCCGGGCCACGGCAGCCTGCATCTCCTCGAACCAGCGGGGCGTCACGGTGGAGCCCGCCTTCGGGTCCTCCCGCCAGGCCCGGACCCCGTCCAGGTCCAGAGCCCGGCCCG
>CAYMFV010000083.1:0-9808 GCA_964389745.1 uncultured Planctomycetales bacterium
GAGGAGGAGGCCCAGCCCCCCCCGCCGCGTCGCCGCGCCTTCCCCCCCGGCGACCGCCGCCGCCGGGGTCCCCTGCCCCCCCTGCCCGGAGAGCCGGAGGCGACCACCCGGGCCCGGGCCGGTGGCTGGCACCGCTTCCGCCTCCGGGGCCGGGACCTGGCGCCGGGCCGCTGGCGGGTGCTGTGCCGGGTCCGGGACGACACCCGCTTGCCCGGGGAACGCTGGCCCTGGGTGCTCCGGGATCCCTACGGCCTCCTGGAGTCGGAGCGGAGCTGGCGGCTGGAGCGCCAGCCGTGACCCCGCCCCGGCCACGCCCCCTGCTCATCCTCAAGACCGGCGACACGGTGGCCGCCGCCCGGGCCCGGCGAGGCGACTTCGAGGACTGGTTCCGGGCCGGTCTGGGCCTGCCGCCGGCGGCGGTGGCGGTGGCGGATCCCCGCTGCCAGTCCCTTCCCTCCCCCGAAGCCCTGTCCGGGGTGGTGGTCACCGGCTCCTCGGCCATGGTCACCGACGGCCACCCCTGGAGCGAGGCCAGCGCCGCCTGGCTGCGCCGGGCGCTGGCGCTGGGGCTGCCGGTCCTGGGAGTCTGCTACGGCCACCAGCTCCTGGCGCAGGCCCTGGGCGGCCAGGTCGGCGATCTGCCCCGCGGCTGGGAGGTGGGTACCGTCCGGGTCGCGCTGACCGCCGCCGCCGCTCGGGATCCGCTCTTCGCCGGCCTGCCGCCGCTCCTCCCGGTCCATGCCACCCACCGCCAGGGCGTCCTTCGCGCCCCCCCTGGAGCCCGCATCCTGGCGGGCAACGCCGACGATGCCTGCCAGGCCTTCGCCTGGGGCCGGCGGGCCTGGGGTGTCCAGTTCCATCCGGAGTTCGACGTCGAGATCCTGGCCCTCTACCTCCGGGAGCGGGCCGGCGAGCTCCGGGCCGCCGGTCTCGATCCGGAGGCCCTGGCCGCCGGCCTGGTGCCGACGCCCGCCGCCGCCGCCCTCCTGCCCCGCTTCGCCGCCCTCTGTCAGTCCCCGGCCCGGCGTTGACGCCGGCGGGCCCGGCGGGCCCGGAGGCGTTCCTCCCGTGGCGGCCAGGAGGAGAGCATCAAGGCCACCGGCCGGGTGGAGTCCATGCCGGCGAAGATGATCACCATGGAGGCCGTGAGGGGGACGGCCAGGAAGGTGCCGACCACACCCCAGAGGCCGGCCCAGACCACCACCGAGACGATCACAACCAGGGGCGAGAGGTCCAGCTCCCGGCCGAGGATCTTCGGCTCCAGGTAGGAGCCGAGGGTCAGGTTCACGGCCAGGTAGAGGAACAGCACCAGGAAGGCGGCGCCGAGGCCGTCCACGGCCAGGGCGGTGGCGGCCGGAAAGAGGCTGGCGATGATGCTGCCGAAGGTCGGAATGTAATTGAGGAGGAAGGCCAGGAAGGCGAAGAGCAGGGCGAAGGGCACCCCCAGCCACAGCAGGCCCAGGTAGCAGAAAGCGCCGGTGGCCAGGGAGACCACCGTCTTCACCCCCAGGTAGCGCTGGATGCCCCGGGCGATCCTGTCCAGGACCTCCGCAGCCTCCACCGAGCGCCGCCCGGCGATCGCCAGGATCTTGCGCCGGAAGACCGCCGCCTCGGCGAAGATGAAGAGCATGTAGATGACCACCAGGGTCAGGCCGCGGAGGAAGCCCAGCCCCCCCCCGAGGACGCCAGTGGCCAGTCCCGGCAGGTCCAGGCCCTCGAGGCTCTGGACGATCATGTTGGCCACGGGCGCCGGCAGCTGGGACTCCCGGATGCGCTGGCTGATCTGCTCCACCACCTCGGCCCAGCCGGTCGTGGCCTGGCTCTGGCCAACCGTCCCTCCCTCGGCGCCGGGGATCTCCGGCGCGAAGGGATCCAGCTCGGTGCCGGCGGGCACCGGCTGCTCGCCGAAGAAGACCAGGACGTTGTCCCGGAGGAGCAGCCCCAGGCGGGCCAGCCCGAAGAAGGTGAGGAGCACCAGGGCCACCACCGTCAGGGCCGGCGGCACGTGGTAGCGCTTCAGCCAGAGCACCACCGGCTGGAGCATGCCCGCCAGGAGCAGGGCGATGACCAGGGGCTGGAGGATGCTGGCGGCGACGTGCAGCACCCAGCCGAGGAGGACCGCCACCACCACCCCCAGGAGGATGACCAGCTGGCGCATCCCCGGCGGCGGCTGGGTGGCGGCGGCGCTCACGCGGCCCCGGAGAGGACCCCGAGCCGCCGGCCCACGGCGACGAAGGCGTCCACGGCCCGCTGCAGGTGCTCCTCCTCGTGGGCGGCGGAGATCTGGACCCGGATCCGGGCCTGGCCCCGGGGCACCACCGGGTAGGAGAAGCCGATCACGTAGATGCCCTCGTCCAGGAGCTCCCGGGCCATGGAGGTGGCCAGGCGGGCGTCGCCGAGCATGATCGGCACGATGGGGTGGTCCCCCGGCTTGATCTCGAAGCCGGCGGCGGTCATCCGTTCCCGGAACCAGCGGGTGTTCCGCTCCAGCCGGTCCCGCAGCTCGGTGGTGGCCGAGAGCCGCTCCAGGACGGCGATGCCGGCGGCGACGATGGGCGGCGCCAGGGAGTTGCTGAAGAGGTAGGGCCGGCTGCGGTTGCGCAGCCAGTCGACGATGGGCTTCGCCGCCACCGTGAAGCCGCCGCTCGCCCCGCCCAGGGCCTTGCCCAGGGTGCTGGTGATGATGTCCACGCACCCCATGACACCGTGGTACTCATGGGTGCCCCGCCCCTGGGCCCCCATGAAGCCCGTGGCGTGACTGTCGTCCACGTGCACCAGGGCCCCGTACCTCTCGGCCAGCTCGCAGATCTCCGGCAGGCGGGCCACGAAGCCGTCCATGGAGAAGACGCCGTCGGTGCTGATCAGGACGCGCCGCGCCCCCCCCTCCCGGGCCTCCCGGAGGCAGCGCTCCAGGTCCGCCATGTCGCAGTTGCGGTAGCGGAACCGCTTCGCCTTGCACAGCCGGATGCCGTCGATGATGGAGGCGTGGTTGAGCTCGTCGCTGACCACCGCGTCGTCAGGGCCAAGGAGGGTCTCGTAGAGCCCGCCGTTGGCGTCGAAGCAGGAGGTGTAGAGGATGCAGTCCTCGAAGCCCAGGAACTCGGCCAGGCGCCGTTCCAGCTCCTTGTGGATGTCCTGGGTGCCGCAGATGAAGCGCACCGAGGACATGCCGAAGCCCCGCTCGTCCAGGCTGTGCCGGGCCGCCGCCACCACCGCCGGGTCGTCGGACAGACCCAGGTAGTTGTTGGCGCAGAAGTTGAGGACCTGCGCGCCGGCGGCGACCTGGATGCCGGCCCCCTGGGGCGAGGTGATGATCCGCTCCTCCTTCCACAGACCCGCCTGCTCGATCTCGGCGAGCTCCTGGCGGATCCCCTCGAGGAAGGCCTGCTTGTCGTGGCGGGTGGTGGTGTCGCTCATGGTGGTGCGGGGCTGCGGAGGATCAGGCGCCCTTCCCGGGGTCGAGGACCACCTTGTGGGCGATCCCCTGGTCCAGGAGGCGGATGCCCTCCTCGAAACGGGACAGGGGCAGGGTGTGGGTGACGATGTGCTCCAGGTCCAGGCCCTGGGCCAGGAGCTCGAGCATCTGCTCCCAGGTGGAGAACATCCGGCGGCCGACCACGCCCCGGAGGGTGAGGGCCTTGAAGATAACCCGATCGCTGAAGTCCGCCAGGGCGAGTGCCCGGTCGTTGGGGATGCCCAGGAGCATCATCTCGCCTCCAGGGTAGAGGACCTCCAGGCCATCGTTGATGGCCGCCGGGGCACCACTCATCTCCAGGACCACGTCCACGCCGCCGCCGGTGTGCTCGCGGATGGCCGCCCGGACCGCCTCCCGGCCCTCCCCGGCCGGGTCGAGGATGGCCACGGGGACCCGTCCCGAGAGACCGGCCACCCAGCGCCGGGCCAGCTCCAGGTGGCCGGGGGAGATCTCGGTGATGGTCAGGGAGGCGGCGCCCTGGAACTCCACCACCGCCGCCGCCATGGCCCCGATGGCGCCGTAGCCGCTCACCAGCACGTGGCGGCCGGTGATGCCGGCGGCGCACTGGATGGTGTGCACGGCGTTGCCCAGGGCGTCCAGGAAGGCCCCCAGGTGCGGCGGCACCACCTCCGGGGCCAGGCCCACCAGGTTGCCGGCGGGGACCACCACGTACTCGGCGAAGGCGCCGTCCCGGTGCAGCCCGCCGATCACCGTGTGCTCGCAGGCGTGCTGGTTGCCGGCCCGGCAGGCCCGGCAGCGGCCGCACACGAAGTGCATCTCGGCCGAGACATAGGCACCGGACTCCACCCCGGTGACACCCGGTCCGAGGGTGTCCACGTAGCCGCAGAACTCGTGGCCGATGACCACCGGGGGCCGGACCGTGCCGGCCACCGAAGGATCCCAGTGGTAGATGTGCCGGTCGGTGCCGCAGATGGCCGCCCGGGCCACCCGGATGCGGACCTCGCCGGGCCCGGGCTCGGGAGTTGGCAGGTCATCCCGGTAGCGCACCGCCCCGGGCTCCGGCCGGACTTTCTGGATGGCTCTCACGCGCAGCTTCCTCCCCCGGGGAGACCGGCGCGATTCTAGCCCCGCCAGGCCCGGTCCAGGAAAACCGGCTCCCGGCTCGCTCCCATGGACAGTACCAGGCCCAGGCACAGGCCGGCCACGGCCATGGAGGAACCGCCAAAGGAGACCAGGGGCAGGGGCAGGCCGGTGGTCGGCCAGAGCCCCAGGACCACGCCAGTGTTCAGGATCAGGTGGACCCCGAAGTGCGTCGCCACCCCCAGCACCACCAGGCGCTGGAAGGGGTCCCGGTGCCGGGCGGCCGCCACCAGAGCCGAGAAGGCCAGGAGGGCACCGGTCAGGACCAGCAGGGAGGCGCCGAAGAAACCGAACTCCTCGGCCAGGACCGCGAAGGCAAAGTCGTTGTGGCGCTCCGGCAGCCGGTCCAGGCGGTTCTCCGGCCCCTGTCCCCAGCCATGCCCCGTCCAGCCGCCGCTGCCCACCGCCAGCTTGGCGTGCCACAGGTGATAGCCCGCCTCGCTCCGCTCCTCCTCGCTCAGGTGGTCCTGGCGCCACCAGGTCCGCACCCGCTCGAGCTGGTAGTCGTGCAGGGTCACGGCCCCAAGGGGCACCAGGAGGACCGGCAGCAGGAGGAACCAGCGCAGCAGCCGGGCGGGCATACCGGCCGCCCAGGCCACGGCCAGGAAGAGCGGCGGGTAGGTGAGGGCTGTGCCCAGGTCGGGCTGCAGCAGGACCAGGACCGCGGGCAGCAGGGTCAGTGCCGCCGGCACCACCAGGTCCTCCAGTCGCTCCGGCCGCGGCCGCTCGGCGAACCACTTGGCCAGGGCCAGGATCAGGCCCAGCTTCAGGAACTCGCTGGGCTGGAGCTTGAAGCCGGTGAGAGGCAGCTCGATCCAACGCCGGGCGGCGTTGGTGGCCGGTCCGGCGACCAGGACGCCCGCCACCAGGAGGACCGCCAATCCATAGAGGAACCAAGCATGTCGCCGCCACCACCGGACCGGTACCCAGGCGGCCAGCACCAGGGCGGCGCCCGCCGCTGCCATGCGCACCAGGTGTCCCATCGGGGGGGGGCCGGGCCCCTGGACGCTCCACTGGACGAGGAGGCCAGCGGCGAGGGCCAGCAGGGCCCACGGCAACAGATACCAGTGGCTTCGGCGCAGGAAGCGCCACGGCGCGGCTGCCAGGTCTCGGACCGAGGGGGGGGGGCGCATCAGTCCTCCTCGAACAGGCGCGCGGCCTCGGGGCGAGCCAGGAACTCCCAGAGGACCTCGGTGGCCAGGTCCCCGCCGTGCAGGCCGCAGTTCTCGCACAGCACCGCCACCGCCCAGCGTGGCTCCTCCCACGGGAAGACCCCGGCGAACCAGGCGTGGAGGAGAGCCGGGCCGTCCTCCTCCCGGCCCGGGGTCTGGGCGGTGCCGGTCTTGCCCGCCACGCGGAAGCGGGCCAGCTGCCGTTCGGGATCCCGGTCGTTATAGGCCGTGCCCCGGGGATCCTCCACCACGGCGCGCATGGCCTCCAGGAGCCGCCGCCGGGCCCCGCCGGGAAGAGGCGGCTCCGTCCATTCCGGCCGGGTCGGCCGGCCCCCTACCTCCAGGACCAGCCGGGGCCGCCACAGCCGGCCCGTGGCCAGCCAGCCGTAGAAGCGGGCGACCTGCAGAGGACTGGCGTGGACGTGCACCTGGCCAATGGCGAGCTGCAGGGGTGCGTGCAGGTTGCGGCCCAACTCCTCCGGCGGCGTCAGGTAGGCGGCACCCCGTTCCAGGAAGGCGTTCGGGTGCCGGCCCCGGGCGTCGGCCGCCTGGAGGATGTCCAGGCCCGTGTCCCGCCCGAAGCCCAGGGCCAGGGCCTCCTGGTAGAGGGTCTCGTAGCCGAGTTCCTCGCCGGCCTGGTAGAACCAGCTGTTGCAGGACTCGACGATGGCCCGGCGCATGCTCAGTCGCCCGTGCACCCCCTCGCAGCGCAGGGCGCGGCCATGCCCTCCCGGCGCGTAGCTGCCGGTGCAGGTGTACTCCTTGTCCCACCAGGAGGCATCCTGGTGCAGGGCCGCCGCCGCCACCACCAGCTTGAAGGTGGAGCCCGGGTACGGCGTCTGGGGCATGGAGAACCCCCCCCCGAGAGCCCGGTGGCGGAGGGGCCGGTCCGGGTCGCTGGCCAGCTCCCCGTAGCGACTCCGGTAGTCCTCGGGCAGCCAGGATGGCCAGGTGGCGCAGACCGGCACGCTGCCGTCCCGAAGGTCCAAGAGGACCAGGCCGGCCCGGGGCCGCTGGAGGCGCTGCCAGACCCGGGCCCGGTCCCGGAGGTCGCCCCGGTGCAGGATCCGCTCCTGGATCCGCCGGCAGGCGTCGAGGATGGCGGCCTCGGCGGCCCGCTGCAGACCGGCATCCAGGGCCAGGCGCACGTCCTGACCGGGCACCGGCGGTACGAACTCCAGCTCCCGGGGCCGGTCCTGCTCCCGGATGCCCTGGAGGACCGTGACCCGGCCCCGGCGGCCCCGGAGGGCCTCCTCCAGGGCGGCCTCGACGCCGAACAACCCCCGGCTCTCCCCGGGCCACAGGGCGTCCCGGAGCAGGCGGCGGCGCAGCTCCTGGAAACGCGCCTCCTGTTCCCGGCTCCGGTGCAACAGCCGGCTCAGGGAGGCGATCTCCCGGCGCAGATCCAGGTACTCGCCCAGGTCCGCCTGGTCCGCCTCCCGGACCAGGCCCACCAGGTGGGCGGCCGCTCCCTCGGGGTAGCTCCGGGTCGGGTGCTCCACCGGCTCCACGCCCGGCAGGGCCTCCGGGTCCTGGACCAGGAGGTCCACGAGGTCGAAGGGCACGTCGCGGAAGATCCGGTACACCCGGTTCCGGTGCATGTCCCGGTAGAGGGCCCGCCGGACGCCGGCCAGATCCTCGGGATGCCGGCGCTCCACCTGCCGCAACAGCCAGCCCAGATCCTCCTCCCAGGCCGCCCGGGCCGCCGCCTCTCGGGGGGGGGGCCAGGCCAGCCCGGCCAGGATGCGGGCCGCCGGCACCTGCCAGCGGGCCACCAGCCGGGCCAGGAGCTCCTCCCGCTGCCGGCGCAGCTCTGGGTCGACCGGGTCCCCGGACCGATGCAGGAGCACCTCCAGGACGTCGGCGGCAGTGAGGTTCCCCGCCCGGGCCGCCGCCTCGACCAGGGCCTCCCGGCGCAAGCGGCGCTCCAGGTCCCGGCGGCGGCCTTCCAGGGCCTGGAGAAAGCGCCCCGGGGCCAGGCCCAGGATCTCCTCCACCCGGGCCACCCGATCCCGGGCGGCCCGGAGCCGCCGGTCCATGCCCCCCAGCGCCTCGGGAAAGGCCTCGGCCAGGCTCCGGGCGTCCTCCTCCGCCTCGGCCCAGGCAGCCACGGCCCGCCGGCGCTCGGGGGCCGCCAGGTCGCACAGGCCCTCCAGGTAGAAGAGCAGGTCGGCCCGGCGCCGGGGGTCGAGCTGCGCCAGGTCCTCGGGCCGCAGCCGGAACAGGACGGCAGCCAGCTCCTCGGCCTCGGCCAAGGCCTGGGAGAGGCCCGTGGGAGGTGCGCCCAGGAGGGACAGGGCCTCGAAGAGCTGGCCCGCAGGATGGCCCCGGCGGAAGGCCCGGTACTCGAAGTGCAGGTCGTAGGAGGGCAGGTCCTCGGCCAGGACGCGGCCGGCGGCGTCCAGGATCCGCCCCCGGTGGAAGGGCAGGGTGCGCTTCCGGGTCCGGGACTGCCGGGCCTCCTCCTCCCAGCGCTCGTGCTGGAGGACCTGGACCTGGAAGAGCCGGCCCAGGACGAGGCTCACCAGGAAGGCCAGGAGGAGGCCGATCTGGATCAGGCGGCGGTCGCTCACGCCAGCGCCCCCCGGAGCGGGACGCCCCGCCGGCCCAGGGCCCCCGGCCGGGCGGCGAGCGCCCAGAGGAGGCCCGCTCCGAGGGCCCGGGCCAGGAGCCCCTCCACCGGCACCGGGAGCCCCAGGGCCAGGATGGCCAGGGCATCCAGGGCGCTGGCCGCCGCCGCCGCCAGGACGCCGGCCAGGAAGGCCCCGGGCAGGTGGGAGACCTCGATCTGCCGGGCCAGGCCGTGGCGCACGGCCAGGGCGAGGCCCAGCCCCGTCCAGCAGCTCTCCACCGGCAGGGCCGTGACCGTGGCCCGGAGGGCGCCCAGGAGGACCACCAGCAGGACCTGGCGGCGCAGCCGGGGCGGTGGCTCGGGAACCGCGACCAGGAGGAGCAGGAGCCAGGGGTCGGGCAGCCACGGACCGAGCCCGGGCAGACCCCGGAGGGTCGGGGCCACCGCCGTCAGAACGACGGCAACCGGGATCAGGATCCGCCAGCGGGGCATCCTCACGGCGCCACCTCCTCGTCAGCAGACTCCACCACCAGGAGGGAGCCATCCACCGGGAGCCCGGGTCTCCCGCCCCCCGCCGCCGGCCCGAGCCACAGGCCCCTGGGCATGCCTCCCCCCCCCCTGGTGAAGAGCTGCAGGCGACCGTCCCTGGCCTTCGACCCGGGCAGGAGCCGGGGCCCCTCCGGGTCCAGGGCGACGGCCCGCTCCCGCCAGGCGGCGGCGGTCAGGGGCCGGATCCAGAGCAGGGAGCCCCGGCCGGTCACCACCGGGCCCAGGACCTGCTCGCCGGCCAGCGCGACGGCCACGGGGCCGACGCCCCGGGACACGGCCTGGCACAGGAGCGGGCCCAGGACGGCGTCCAGCGGCAGGAGGGGACGCGCGGGGTGCAGCACCACCGGCGGCTCCGCTACAAGCCGCTCCGCCCTGGCTCCGACTCCCACCCAGACCCGGCCCTCGGCGCCGGCGGGCAGCTCGCCTCGGACCACCCACAGGCTCTCCCCCCGGGCAGGGTCGCCGGCCTGCCCCAGGGTCCCGAGGTGGAAGTCGCCAGCCTCGAGCAGCGGGGGGTCCTGGTCCCGGGCCCGCCAGAGAACCGTCATGCCCGGCCGTGCCCAGGGCTCCCCCTCCAGCCAGGCCACCACCGGTGCCCGGCCCGCCCGGCGCCCCTGGGCGACTCCCCGCAGGCCGTTCCCGGCCTCGTCCACCAGGCGCACCCCGGTGCGGGCGTCGGGGGCGATCCAGAGGAGAACCACTGCCCGTTCCGCCGCCGCCGTCAGGACCCGGCCAAGCCAGGACCGGCCAAAGACCACCGGCTGCCCGGGCGCCAGCCCCAGGCGCGAGCCCGCGGCCAGGACCAGGATGCCCTCCTGGTCCCGGCGCTCCAGGACCGGCGCCTCGAGCCAGGCGACGCCCAGGCCCTCGGGCGGCCGCCCCAGCCGACGCTCCGCCGCCGCCAGGGAGGCGGGCGCGGTGGCCGCCGGTGGCGGGGAC
>CAYMFV010000084.1:0-9739 GCA_964389745.1 uncultured Planctomycetales bacterium
GGTCGTGGCCGTCAGCCCCGCGCTCGGTGTAGTGGGCAACGACCAGGCCACAACCGGCCGCCGCCAGCTCCCGGAGGGAGGTCAGGGCACTCTCGGCCGGATCCATGCGCTCGGCCTCTTCCCGCCAGGCCAGGAGGGAGGCTACCCAGGCGGCGAAGCTCTCCCGGGCCCAGACGATGCTCGGGGCGTCGTGGCTCTCCAGGTGGGCGTGCAGGAGGAGAGGAGCCGGCACCCAGAGCTCTCCCGGGAAGCGCCGGCGCAGGGCCGCGGGGCCGGCCTCCCGGGCCGGCACCACGGCCGCCACCCGCCCCTCCTCCACCACCAGGACGTGGTCCCGGAGCAGCCGTCGCGGTTCCGGCAGGACCGCGTCGGGCTGGAGCAGGTGCCGCAAGGGAGGAGGTCGAAGGGCTCAGTCCCCGGACCACTCCAGGATCACCTCGTCCACCCGGTAGTAGGCCCCCGGCGCGGTCCCGGTCCGCGTGTCCCGCACCAGATCCATGTCGAAGACGATCTGGAAGCGGATCATCCGCCAGAGGTGGCCCTGGATCTGGGCCAGCCCGCCACCGATGCCATCGAAGCCCGGCACGACCCACGGATTGAGGACGTCCGGCTCCACGGGTTGTCCCAGGGCGGGCATGCCCCAACCGGTCTGGAAGGCCACCCAGATGGGCGTCACGCCGGGCTCGGTGGGGCTGTTCTGGTCGAAGACCTCGATCTGCTCGCCGTTGCCGTCGTCGTAGCGACAGACCACCCGCCAGCCGGTGATGCTCAGGTGGGACAGGGTGCTGTCGGGCACGTACCAGAGGCTGCGGACACCGCTGGCGTTGCCGTTGAAGGTCCAGCTCCCGTTCCCGGTGACCACAGTCCCGTCGCCCACCGTACCCGGCATGCTGGTCAGGTGCGGGGCCACGTTCGGCGCGCCCGGCTGGCCGATGGGAGTCAGATCCACTGCCGCGTCGGGATCCACCAGCGCCTGCAGGGCCGCCAGGCTCTCGCTGCCGGTCAGGGTCTCGAAGCGGATCAGGCCGGAACCGCCGTCGCCGCCGTGGTTGCCGGCAGAGCCCAGTCCGCCCTTGCCGCCGCCCAGGCGCAGGGAATCCGGGGCGATCTCGTTCAGGTTGCCGTAGACCTGGAAGAGGATGCTGCCGCCGGATCCGCCGCCACCGCCAGCGTCCCCGGGCTTGCCGATGGTGATGGCGTTGGCCGGGCTGTAGGGAACGTCGAGCATGAAGGAGCTCGATCCCCCGTCGCCTCCCTCCACGGAGATCACCCCCGAGACAGCGGCCCGGCCGCCCACCTGGATCTGGACCGCCCCGCCACCGGCCCCGCCGCCAGCGCCGTCCCCGTTCCGGTAGGTGTCGAGGAAGCCGCCGGTGCCCGCGGGATCCACGCTCCAGGAGCCGTGCTCGCCGCTGCCGGCGCCACCGCCCCCCGCGCCGCCCAGGAGCAGGCCGGCCTCAGGGTCCAGGGTCTCGATGCCCGGGAACAGGCCCGGGTCGAAGGCGCCGCCAGCCCCGTCCGGCGTCCCCCCCCCTGAGCGCTCGTCGAAGTCGAGGAAGGCGTTGTACTCGTAGATGCCCTGGACGACGTCGACGATCGGCTCGACCAGGGGCAGTCCCAGAGGGTCCGTACCGTTCGGATCGAAGTGCAGGCCAGGGCTGCCGTCGGTCCAGAAGCCGCCGCCACCGCCGCCCCGGGCCCGGTGCAGGGCGTAGTTCAGCCAGATCTGACTGATCGGATCCTGATGGGCCTGCATGGCCAGGGGCTGCAGCGCCTGGTCCAGGACCTCGTTGCTCTGGGGCGGCCAGGCCAGGGAGCCGATGCCCGAGCCGTAGCTCCGGTCCACCGCTACCTGTCCGGTCCGGGCCAGGGGCGTGCCCAGGGGCCGGCGGCCGCCCACGCCCTGGCCGCTGTGGCCGTGCACCGTGTTGCTGATCAGGCCCTCCTGGTAGCGGGTGGGGTCCGGGGAGCCGCTCTGGAAGCTGGCCTTGGTCTCGTCGTAGTAGTCCGCGAGGGTGTACCAGGTCGCCCCTCCCGGACCTCCCCGGCCGCCGCCGAGGCTCTCCTGGCCACCCTCGGCGCCAAAGGCCTCGAAGAGGTTCATGTTGCTCTGATCCTCGCCCACCACGTTCTCGGCGTCGGGAGGGAAGTACTTGCCGAAGTTGGGGGGCGCGTCCTCCCCGGAGAGGTCCAGGGTTCCCTCCAACACGAACTGGCCGCGGCTGAAGAGGCGCAACGGCCGGCTGCCCTCGGCCCGGACGGTCACCCCCGGAGGGATGTGGATCTCGTCGAACATGAACACTCCGCCGACCACCCGCAGGTCCATGTTCAGCGGGTTGTTCGTGTCCACCGTCACCAGGGTCATGTCGTCGGTGTTGAAGAGGAAGTCGTCCTGGGGCGCGAAGGTCCCCAGCACGCCGGAGCCGCCGCCATGGTGCTTGCCGGTCACCGGATCCAGGCCACTGTCCAGGAATCCCGGCACCGCCGCCCAGAGGCCGGCAGTGCTGCCAGCCGGGTCCAGCCCCGACAGGTCCAGGAAGTCCTCCTGGAAGCTCCCCGCCTGAGGCTCGGTGTCGGGCAAAGGCACGAGGAAGGACCCCGAGTTCTCCAGGGTATTGCCGGCCAGGTCGGCGATCTGGGAGGCGAAGTCCAGGCGCAGCTGGCGGAGGGGCGGACCACCGCTGGCGGCACCGGAGCCGGGGAAGGGCACGGCCGGCGTGAACACCACGGTCGTGGTCAGACTGTTCCGGTCCAGGCTGGCGGTGTAGGTGCCCGGCACCACGGTCTCCACCGTCTGACCCGAGGTGCTGTCCACCACCAGCACGTTGATGGTGGGGCTGTCGCCGGTCACCGGATCCACGAGCTGACTGCGCTGCATCAGGTCGTTGAAGACGATGGTGATGTCGAAATCCCGGCTCGCCGGCGGCTGGCTCGCGTTGGGCGTGAAGCTCACCCGGGGGCGACCCGGAACCAGGTCCTTGATGCCCGCGGTGCGCACCGTACAGCTCAGGGGCGAGATGTTCGGCCGGCCGATGACCGAGCGGATGACGGCCGACTCGGGCGAGGCGAAGAGGGTCACCAGGTAGTCCGCACCATCCTCGAAACCGAAGAGGACACCGGTGGGGGTCTCGATGAGGGCCGGGCGGAAGATCACCCGGTTGCCTTCCACCAGGAACTGGCCCACCGGGCTGGTGCCGTTCTCCCGCTGCAGGATCTGCAGGGTCGTGAAGGAGACCGAGGCCGGGTCCACATCGTCGTTGAAGACCAGCACCAGGTCCTGGTTCACGGCCATCGAGGAGGTGGAGCAGGTGCCGTTGGCACAGCCCAGGGAGCAGCTCACCAGGGCGAAGACGGCGGCGTTGCCACCGCCTTCCCCGCCGCCGGAGGAGCAGGCCCCCAGGGCCGTGGCGAGGAACAGCGTTCCCGTGGCGAGACAGGTGCGTAGAATGCGCAGCATCGGTGCGGCTCTGGCAGCAGGCCGGACGCAGCCGCCCCAGGAGGGACCGGCTGGCGCCACCTCGACGGGAGTCTAGCACAGGCCTGCCCGCACCAGGCTCCCGTCCCGAAACCCGGGACACCTGCTGATCGCCCCATGCCCTCCACCGTGCGCATTCTGTTCCCGGTCCTTCCCGGCCTGCTCCTCCTGCCCTGGTCCGGGCCGGAGGGAATACGCGTCCCCCGGGACTGGCGGGAGCCAGCCCCGGCTCCCTGCCTCGCCTGGGCCGCCCGCCATGGCGACGGCGACGCCGTGGCGTCGTTGTTCGTGCAGGCGCGCACGCTGGGTGAGCGTCTTCGCACCGGTGTTCCGGTGGCAGAGCTGGAGCCGCTCCGGCGTCGCCTGGACCTGGTGACGGGTGCCCTGGCCTGCCTGCCCGGTGCCAGGTCCCTCCCCTGGATGGACTGGATCGAAGCCACCCAGAACCCCCTCCCGGAGCTGGCCCTGGCCCTCTTTCGTGGCGCCCGGCGCTGCCTGGGCCCGGCGGTCGTCCCCCTGATCGAGGCCGTCGACCGCCGGGAGCTGCCCCGGGCCCTGCGCCTGGAGATGTACGCCACCCTCTGGCGGCTGGCGCCCCGGGAGGCCCTCTGGCGCAGCCGCCGGCTGCTCCTCCACGAGCGTCCCCGGGCGAACGACCTGCTGCCGGCCCAGCTGGTGGAGCGGATCCTTGTCGGGGCTCCGGGACCGGAGGTGGACGAGCTCCTGGTGAGCGTCGCCCGGCGGCCGGACCTGGACGACCTGGCTCGCCGCCAGGCCATCCGGGCCCTGGCGGCCCGGGGCAGCACCGGGGCCCGGGGCGACCTCCAGGCCATCGTCCTCCAGAGCTCCCGGAGCGCCCTGCTGCGCATCGAGGCCCTCCTGGCCCTCCTGACGCTCCTCCCCGAGGAGGAGGGCAACCGCTTCCTCCTGGAGCGGACGCCCTCCCTGTACGAGGCTCCCCGCCTCTACGAGGTCTTCCGGCGCCTGCGGGCGGCCCGGGGCCTGCCACCCCTGGCGCCGGCCCCCGGGATCGTCGAGCGGCCGCTGCCCGAACGGTGATGGGCCTCCGCCGCCTCTACGACAGCCACTGCCACCTGACCTGGGAGGAGGAGCGACACCCGGTGGCCGCCGTCCTGGCCCGGGCCCGGGAGGCGGGAGTGAGCGAGCTCCTGTGCGTTGCGGTGGATGCGACCAGCGCCCGCCGGGCCCGGGAGCTGGCCGCCGCGCATCCGGGCGTCGGCTGCAGCGTCGGCCTCCACCCCAACGACCTGCCCGTGGCGCCAGGCGCCTTCGCCGCGGCCTGGCGGGAGCTGGAAGCTCTGGCCCGGGAGGGTGGCTGGGCGGCGGTAGGCGAGACCGGTCTCGACTTCTACCGGGATCGGGTCCCCCCCCACCTCCAGGAGGAGGCCCTGGCCCGGCACCTGGAGCTGGCCGAGGCCCTGAGCCTGCCGGTCATCCTCCACTGCCGCCGGGCCGCCTCGCGCCTCCGGGAGCTCCTGGAGGCCCGGGGCCGGAGCCTGGCCGGGGTCCTCCACTGTTTCAGCGAGGGCGCCGAACACCTCGATGCCTTCCTGGCCCTCGGCCTGCACGTCTCCTTCGCCGGCAACCTGACCTATCCCCGGGCCGAGGAGATCCGGGAGGCCGCCCGGAAGGTGCCCGCGGAGCGCCTCCTGGTGGAGACCGACGCTCCCTTCCTGGCCCCCCAGGCGGTCAGGGGCCGACGCAACGAGCCAGCCCACCTTCCCCACACCCTGGCCGTCCTGGCCACGGTCCGGGGCGAGTCCCCGGACCGCATCGCCGCCTGCACCCGGCAGAACGCCTGGCGCCTCTTCGGACCGGGCCTCGTTCAGGACGGGACCGGCTCCAGCTCCTCGGGCGGTGGTGCCGCCTCCGGGGGGGGGTGATGACGGCCGCTCCAGGTGGCCGGCTCGACGGCGAAGACCCGCCCGCTCTCGTAGTCGAGCCAGAAGCAGCGCCGGCCAGAGTAGCCGCGCATGGTCGGCCAGGCCCAGCAGCCCCGGGGAGCCGCCACCGGTGCATCCCGATACAGGTAGCCCTGGCGTTGGACGACGCCCTCGAGATCCGGCTGGAAGCTCTCGGGCATGACCAGGAAGCAGAGGGCGGCCAGGCGCAGAGGGCCATCGGCGGGGAGCAGGCGCACGCTGGTCGCCAGCATCGCCAGAGCCTCCCTGGCCGCCATCTCGTTCTGCGCCTGGCGCTTCTCCAGGAGGGGCGGCAGGAGCAGGGCGGGCAGGGCGGCCAGGAGGACCACCACCACCACCAGTTCGAGGATGGTGAAGCCGCGGCGGGACTCCCGGGGCGCGGTCAAGCCTCCTTCGCGGCCTGGGCCTCGGCGACGATCTTCTCCTGGATGTGGGGCGGCACCTGCTCGTAGTGGTCGAAACGCATGCTGAAGGTGCCCTCCCCGGCGGTCATCGAGCGCAGGGGCGTCGAGTAGCCGAGCATCTCCGCCAGGGGAACCTGAGCCTTGATCACCTGCACGTCGCCCTTCGCCTCCATGCCCAGGATCCGCCCCCGGCGGGTGTTGAGGTCGCCGGAGACGTCGCCGAAGAAACGGGAGGGCACGGTGATCTCCACCTCCATGATCGGCTCCAGGAGGACCGGGTTGGCCTTCAGGAAGGCGTCCTGCAGAGCCCGGGCGCCGGCGATCTTGAAGGAGTGCTCATCCGAGTCCACATCGTGGTGCTTGCCGTCGTAGACCTCCACCTTGATGTCCACGACCCTGGAGCCGGCGATGATGCCCTGCTGCATCTGCTCGATGATGCCCTTCTCGACCGCCGGGATGAACTGCCGCGGGATCGCCCCACCCACCACGGCGTTGACGAACTCGAAACCCGAGCCCCGTTCGCCGGGAGCGACACGCAGGTAGACCTCGCCGAACTGGCCGGCGCCGCCGGTCTGCTTCTTGTGCCGGTGATGCCCATCGGCCCGGCTGCTGACCGTCTCCTGGTAGGCGATCCGGGGCACCCGGTGGTCCACTCCCACGCCCCGGGCCTCGATCCGGCTCAGGCAGGTCTTCAGGTGCAGCTCGCTCAGGCCATAGACCAGGAGCTCGTGGGTCTCGGGGTGTCGCTCCACCCGGAAACAGGGGTCCTCCCTGGCGATCTTCGCCAGCTCTCCGCTGATCTTCTGCTCGTCCTGTCGGCTGCGCGGCGACACTGCCCAGAAGGTGAAGGGCTCCGGCAGCGGGAAGTGGAAGGGCTCGGCCCCACCCTCCACGGTGACGGTGTCGCCGATGCCCAGCTCCTCCACCCGGGTGACGGCGACGATCTCGCCCGGACCGGCGCTCGCGGTCGGCTTCAGGTCCTTGCCGAAGATGTGGGCCAGGCCCGTCAGCTTGAGGTCCTTGCCGCCCCGGGGGTTCTTGACCACCTGGTCGGCCTGGAGCGTGCCCTGGAGGATGCGCAGGTAGCTGATCTGCCCCAGGTGCCGGTCAGTCAGGACCTTCCAAACCCGGGCCACCAGCGGCTCGTCCGCGCCCCCCCCGGCAACGGCGGCATCCTTGACCACCGCGAGCTGATCTGCCGCAGTGGGGAAGTTCTTCTGTAGGAAGCCCAGGAACTCCGCGACACCGATGCCGGTGACCGGATGGACGAAGAACAGGGGCGCCACGGTGCCCTGGGACATGGCCCCCGGCAGGATCCGCTCGAGGTCCTCCCAGGAGACCTCGCCGCTCTCCAGGTACTGCTCCATCAAGGCGTCGTCCGCCTCGACGATGGAGTCGACCAGGGCCGCCTTGTAGGGGTTCTCCGTAGCGTGCACCGACTGCACTGCCGAGAAGCCCGGGCCGAGCTGGTCGGGCAGCGTGAAGGGCGCCACGGCGGTGCCAAAGGCCTCCCGCAGGCTGCCCACCACCGCATCCAGGTCCAGGTTGTCCGCGTCGGCCTTGGTGACCACCACCGCCCGGGCCAGGCCCACCTCGCCGGCGGCCTCCCACAGGCGACGGGCGTGGAAGGGGACGCCCTCATTGCGGGCCGCCACCACCAGGACCGCGCACCCGGCGGCCCCCATGGAGGTGATGGCGTCGGCCACGAAGTCCGGGTAGCCGGGGGTGTCGATAAGGTTCAGCTCCCCCCCCCCAGCCTGGAGATGGACCACGGCGGCCTGAAGACTGTGCTTCTTCTCCTTCTCCTCCGGAGTGAAGTCGCACAGGGTGGTGCCGTCCTCGACCCGGCCCTGGCGGGTGGTGGCGCCCAGGAGATGGGCGATGGCCTCGACGAGAGTGGTCTTCCCGGCGTCGGAGGCGCCGAGAAAGGTCAGGTTGCGGATGGGGGCTCCAGTCATGGACTCGAAGGGCTGCGCTCGGGGCCTTGAGGCGGCGGGCCGGGTGGACCCGCCGCCCGGAAGCGGGGCATTATCGCCGCGCGCCGGTCAGTCGAGGATGAGGATCTCGACCCGCCGGTTGGCCGCCTTGCCCTCGGGGCTGTCGTTGGGCTCCTTGGGCATGTTCGGCCCGTGCCCGGCGACCCGGATCCGGTCGTCGGGGATGCCCTGCTCCTGGATCAGGTACTCGGCCACGGCCAGGGCCCGGGCCACCGAGAGGTGCAGGTTCGAAGCCCAGCTGGACTTGCGGATCGGATCGTTGTCGGTGTGCCCCTCGATCCACAGGTTCCGGTCGGCGTAGTCGGCCTGCAAGGCCGCCGCCACCGCCGCCAGGCTCTCCTTGCCCTGCTCGGAGAGGTCGGCCGAGCCCGAGGGGAAGGTGATGGCCTGGGGCAGGTCCAGGACCAGGTAGCCGCCCCGGCGGCTCACCTCGACGCCGGTGCCCCGGAGCCGGGTCCGGAGGGCCTCGGCCTCGGCGTCCACGGCGCTCTTCTCGTGTTCCAGGGCCTGGAGCTGCTGCTGCAGCTCCTGGTTGCGGCGGACCTCCCGGTCGACGGCCTCCTGGAGCTCCTGGTTCTCCGCGGCGACCCGGGCCCCCTGGGCGGCCAGGCGCTCCCGCTCCTGCTGGAGGGCCTCGAGCTGCTGCTCCTGGTCGGCGATGCGCTCCTTGTAGGGGCGGGTCTGGCAGGCGGACAGAAGGCAGAGCCCGGCGAGGAGGAAGAGGGTGCTTCGGTTCATGGCAGGTGGTGCTTCAGGGCTGGGCGGTGGGATCAGGCGAGGACATGCTGGAGCCAGGCGGGCCAGGAGACGAGGAAGAAGTGGCGCACGGTCAAGGGGGCCAGGAGCACCAGGATGGTGCCGAGGATCAGCGCCGGTCCGAAGGGAATGGTCCGGCCCAACCGCCAGCCCGTGACCAGGGTATCCCGGAAGGACCTGCGCACCCCCCGCCGCCGGCGGCGCCGGGCCACCAGGGCCACCATGCGGGCGATGTTCAGGACCCCCAGGAGGGACCCCGCCAGGATGCCGACGAGAAAGGTCCAGAGCGCTCCCTCCAGGCCGAGGAGGGCCCCCACGGCCGCGAGGTACTTCACGTCCCCGAGACCCAGGGCTTCCTGGCGCAAAAGATAGGAGAACAGGGCCCGAAAGCCAAACAGAACGCCTCCGGCCAGAAGGCAACCGGCGGCCGCCGAGGCCAGGGCGGCGAGGACCGGGTTGGCGACCGGGTCCAGGCCCAGCCAGGCGGTGCCCAGGGGCGGCTGCGCCCGGGCTGGATCCCAGATCTGGAAGCGCGGCACCAGGGCCGAGGCCAGGAAGCCGAAAGGGATGCCTCCCAGGGTGATGCCGTCGGGCAGGATCAGGTGGCGCCAGTCCACGGCGGCGGCGATCCAGAGGCCGGTGAGAGCCAGGAGCAGCAAGGCCAGGGCGACGGGCGAGACCGCGGCCCAGGAGTGGCCGGCCAGGACGAAGAGGCCGGCCAGGACCAGCTCGTGCAGGAGGTAGGCCAGGGAGATCCGGGCGCCGCAGCCCCGGCAGCGCCCCCGGAGCAGCAACCAGCCCAGGATGGGCAGGTTCTCGTGCCAGGGCAGGGTGCGCCGGCAGGCCGGGCAGAAGGAGCGCAGTGGCCGCCAGGGCGACAGGCCCTCCCGGGGGATCCGGTGGATCGCCATGGAGGCAAAGGAGCCCGCCACGGCCCCCAGCGCCCCGAGGAAGAGCGGGTACAGCCACCCGGAGGCGCGGAGGAGCTCCCACCAGGGCATGGTGGGATTGTGCGCCGGCGGCGGTCCGGGGCCAAGCCCGGCGGGCCGTCTCCCCGGTTCAGGGCGAGCGCAGGCGCAGCCGGCGGCTGGCCGGGTCGAGGCGGACGCCGCCAGGCCCCCGGAGGGCGGCCGGCAGGAGCAGGAGCCGGGCGCCCCGGGCCTC
>CAYMFV010000085.1:0-9716 GCA_964389745.1 uncultured Planctomycetales bacterium
CCTCCGTCCTCCTGGACCGCCTGGCCATGGCCAGCGCCCCGGTGCACCTGGCCTAGGAACGGGACGGCCGGTCCATGGAGGCGGTCCTCCCCCTCCGGGATCCGGGCCCCGAGACGCCTCCCGCCCTCGGCGTCTGGCTCCTGGCCAACCGGGTCCGGGAGGTCCGCCCGGGTCCCCTCCAGGAACGGCTCCGGCCCGAGGACCGGATCCTCCAGGCCGGCGGTGCCCCGGTGCGCCGGCTGGCCGACCTGGCGGCCGCGGTCCTGGCCGCCGGGGGCCTCCCGGAGCTGTTGGTCCACAGGGGGGGGGAGGAGCTGCACCTCCCCCCCCTCCCGGACTTCACCGTCCAGGAGCTGGTGGCCAGCTTGTGGCTGGACGAGACCGGCGACCTGAGCGTCTGGGTCCGGGAGGACGGCCCGGCCTGGGCCGCGGGCCTGCGTCCTGGCGACCGGATCCTGCGCGTTGACAACGAGCCGGTCCGGGACTTCGCGGCCCTGGCCCGACTGGTGCGGGCTGCAGGAGACCGGCTCCTGACCCTTCTCGTGGTCTCGCCGGGGGACAGGGAACCACGCCTCATCCGGGTCCAGCCCCGACCCCTGCCGGCGACCGAGGCCGGCTTCGGCCTGCGCCTGCACGAGGAGCGCGTCCGCCGGGAAAACCTCCTGGCCGCCCTGGGCCTGGGCCTCCAGGAGGCCCACCGCATGGTCGGCGAGGCCCTCCTGACCCTGGAGCGCATGGTCCGGGGCCGGGTGGACAGCCGCAACCTGGGCGGGATCATCAGCATCGGGGTCATCACCTACCACCAGGCCAGCGCCGGCTGGACCCGCCTCCTCTTCTTCCTGGCCATGCTGTCCCTGCACCTGGGCGTGCTCAACCTCCTGCCCATCCCGGTCCTGGACGGCGGCCACCTCCTCTTCATCCTCCTGGAGAAGATCCTGGGCCGGCCCGTGCCCGCCCGGGCCCAGGGCTGGCTGCAGATGGTCGGCGCGCTCTTTCTCCTGTCGATGGTGGCCTTCGTCACCTGCAACGACATCCGCCGGCTCCTGGAGTAGGCCGTGCTCCGTCCCTGGTTGCAGCTCCTCCGGGCCGCCCTGGCGCCGTCCATCCTCTGGGACCTGGTCGCCGGAGCCCTCCTCGCCGGCCACGCCCCGGGGCCAGCCTGGTTCCCCCCCATCCTGGCCGGCCTCCTCCTCTACCACGCCGGCATGGTCTTGAACGACGTGGCGGACCTGCCCCGGGACCTCGCGGACCGCCCCTCACGCCCCCTGCCCGCGGGTCGCGTCCGTCCGGGCGCCGCCCTGGCCCTGGGACTCGGCCTCCTGGCCGGGGGTCTGCTCGTCCTCTTCGTCCTGGCTCCCGACCTGCTGCCCGTCGGCCTGCCCCTGGCCGCGGCCATCATCCTCTACGACTTCGGTGGCCCGGGCCTGCGGCGCCAGCTCGGGCCGGGCCTCCTGGCCGCCAGCCGGGCCGCCGCCCTGCTCCTCGGCATGCTCGGCCCGGGTGCCCCCCCCCGGGCGCGCACCCCCCTCCTCGTGGCCGCCTGCGGTGCCCAGGCCCTCTACTGGCTGTTCCTCTCCCGTCTCGCCACACACGAGGAACGCGGCTGCCAGGGAATGCGCGCCCTGCCCTTCCTGCTCCTCGCCGGGGTGGCGCCCCTGGTCCTGCTCCGGCACGGCCTCTCCATGCCCTCCCTGGTCTTCGCCGGCGCCTGGCTGCCTCTGCCCCTCTGGCTCCTCCTGCCTTCTTGGAGGCTCCGCCACGGGCACTGGTCCCCCCCCCTGGTGCAGGCCGCCGTGCGTCGGGCCCTGACCGCCGGGCCCTGGATCCCGGGCCTGGCTCTGCTCGCCGGCGGCCAGCCTTCAGGGCTGGCTGGCGCTGCCGCTGCCATCCTCCTGGTGCACCTCCTGGCCCGGCTCCTGCCCCCGGAGTGAGGCCCGGGCCGCCCGGCGCCGGGACAGGATCCGCAGGTACTCCCCGGTGTGGTGCTCCCGCATCTCCTGGCGGCCGATGCGCCCGTGGATCCACGAGCGGTTCATCGGGAAGACGTCGGGGCGCACGTGCACGTGGTACATGTGCCAAACAAGGATGGCCAGGAAGGCGAGTGTGGCCTCGTAGCCGTGCAGCACCCGGCACAGATCGAAGGTCCAGGGCGGCAGGCGATCCAGGAACCACTCCGGGCGCCAGAGGACGACGCCGCTGGCGATCATCACCGTGTTCCCCCAGACGACCGCCCAGTACTCCAGCTTCTCGACCAGGGTGTAGCGGTCCGGCCAGGGCGGCGGCGGAGCAAGCCCCAGGTCGTGGGCGGCCCGGCGCAGGAAGTCCCGGATGTCCCGGGGCCGGATCCAGATGCTCCGCAGCCAGGGCCAGGCCCGGCGCGGCCGGACCACCAGGACGAGATGCCAGGCGGAGAGGCCGATCAGGGCCCAGGCGCCGAGGCGGTGCAGGTAGCTGCGCAGATGGTAGCTGCCCTCCACCGAGAGAACGCCCCGGAGCCAGGGGAGATCGTGCAGGAAGAGGGGCAGCCCGGTGAGGACCAGGAGGGTGAAGGCCGCCACCAGCAGGCCGTGCTGGACCCGGAACAGGCGGGACAGTCGCGGGAAGCGCTCGTCCGGCGGCGCGAGCTCGTCCTCGTCGGGCCACTCCGCCGGGTCCACAGGAGGCAGGGCCGGTGGTCCCCATCCCAGGCGCCGGCGCAGGCGTCCCAGGAGGTCGATGGCGATGAACAGCAGGAACAGGCTGATGAGGACCCGGATCAGCCACAGGTAGACGTCCCGGACCAGCCACGGGATCGGGTTGCTCTCCGGGTCCAGGAGGGAGTGGACCGGCACCCGGGAGAAGGCCGACCCGGCACCCGGGTGGCAACCGCCGCAGGTCGCCGCCAGATGGGAGGGATGGATGCGGGAACGGGGATCCTTCGCCGGGAGGACCGCGTGCCAGCCGTGGCAGGAGGCGCAGTTGGCGGCCCGCTTTTCCCCCAGGGTGCTGGCGATTCCGTGGTAGGAGCGGCGCCAGCTCCGGAGCACCCCGGCGGGCAGCCCGAAGGCCGAGGCGAGGCGGTCGTCGGCGTGGCAGCGGGCACAGGTTCCGGCCACCCGCCGCGGAGCCACCGGGGAGTCGGGCCCCCCGGGCCCCTGGAAGGCGTGCTCGCCGTGGCAGTCGGTGCACACCGGCGCCTCCGTGACGTCGGCCAGGAAGGCCTGGCCGTGCACCCCCTCCAGGAAGCGGCGCAGGATCCCGGCGTGGCACTCGCCGCAGGTGTAGGGGACCGAGGCCCGGGAGACCCGGGAGCCGGCCACGTGCCGAGGTAGGATG
Source organism: uncultured Planctomycetales bacterium (assembly GCA_964389745.1). Classification (GTDB taxonomy): domain Bacteria; phylum Planctomycetota; class UBA1135; order UBA1135; family UBA1135; genus CAYMFV01. The sequence goes on from CAYMFV010000085.1 coordinate 3,316, forward strand.
TCGTGGCTGCCATGGCAGGAGGAGCAGGTCGGTACGACAACCAGCCCCGCGATGCGCAGGCCGACGCCGTGCACGCTTGCCTCGTAGCTGGCTCCCATGGGCGGAGCGCCATTCCCGGACGGCAGGTCCACGCCGTCCCCGTGGCAACGCTCGCAGGCCTGGGGAACTTCCTCGGGAGCCCGCAGGACGCGGATGCGGTGGCCGCCGTGGCAGTCCTGGCAGCCTGCCGCCGGGCCACTCCCGTCCTCCCTGGCCCGGGCGTGGATGCTGCCGGCCCAGGCGGCCCGGGTCCGGGGATGGCAGGCGCCACAGTCCAGCGGCGGCGTCTCCTGGCACGGCCGCTCGCCCGCCGCCACGTCCCCCGGGATGCGGTGGCAGAGGGCGCAGCCCAGGCCCGCCCGCCCGTGGACCGATTCGACCGCCTCCCGGGGCAATCCCATCCCGGCCCGGTCGGGATCCTCCCGGTGGCAGGCGAGACAGCGCGGGGCGGCCAGGGCCGGCTCCCGGGTGGGATCCAGATGGCTGCCGTGGCAGACCGTGCAGGCCACATCCCGGGACAGCTCCGGGTGGCCCGAAGTCCGGTCCGGAGGATCGTGGCAGAGGATGCACTCGGGCGGCTCCGCCGGCGCGACGTGCCATCCCTCTTCGGGATCGAAACCGGCCCCGTCGGCGTGGCAGTCCACGCAATCCAGGCCGTCATGGGCGCCCCGGGCAAGAAGATGCCCGATCTCCTCGTGGCAGGAGACGCAGTCTGCCCTCTCTTCCTGGGCACCCACCCGGCCCGCCGAACAGCACAACAGCGCGGCGAGGCAGAGGGCGGCGTAACGCATCCCCTGCGGGTCCGAAAGGGCCCGCCTCCGCGTTCCTCTAGATCCCCGGAACGTTCCTGGCCAGGGTCAATCCACCTCGAGGAGCTCCAAGGCCTCCTCCAGCAGGCTCTCGGCGAGCATCGGGTTGTGGGCACCCCGACTGCCGTCCTGGAGCACGGCCTCCCCGATCTCCCGGGCCCGTTGGCGGGCCGCCTCGCCGATGCCCCGCTCGGTGGCGGTGCGCAAGCCCTCGGTCACGCCTTCCATGTACTCCGCCACCGTTCCCTGCCAGTCGCCGAGCATCTCGTCGTAGCCCTCTTCGTGGCACCCCACGCAGAGCTCGGGGCCGGGCCGCACCACGTCAGGAGCCTCGCCATGGCAGTCGCTGCAATCCAGGTCGGCCATTACGGAGGGGATCTCCTCCCGGGGGGCGCCCAGGGTGCCCTCTTGCATGGCCGTCTGGGCGGCGTGGCAGTCTCCACACTCCCGCTCGGCCAGGGCACCCTCGCCGCTGTGATGGCAGTCGGCGCACCGGGTCCGGGGGAAGGCCGGCGCGCCGTGGGGCGTGCTCTCGTGGCAGCGCTCACAGGCCAGCCGGGCCACCAGGAGGTGCCGGCGGTGGGGCATGGTCCGGCCGTCAGCCAGGGTGGTGGCCTCCTCCGCCTCGATCCCGGCGTGGCAGGCCAGAGCGCAGCCAGCCCGGTCCCGGGGCGGCAGGCGATCCAGGACCGGCGCCTCCGGATCCTCTCCCCGGGCCTGGCGCCAGGCGAGGTCCAGATCCTCGGCCGCCCGGTAGAGGAGCTCCCGGCTCAGGCGGATGTTGTGGGCTCCCCGGGAGGGATCTGCGACCACGGCCTCCAGGACCTGCCCGGCCTCGGCCAGAGCCTCCACGCCTTCTCCCCCCCCCTCGCCGGCGAGTTGCCGATAACGGCCGCGCAGCGCCTCCACGTGCCCCGCGAGGGAGTCCTGCCAGCGCGCCAGCATGCCGTCGAAGCCGACCCCGTGGCAGTGCATGCAATCGACGTCGCCCGCCGCCGGCAGCTCGCCGTGCCCGTCGTGCGCCGCCGGCTCGCCGCTGGCGCTGCGGCCACTGTGGCAGGCGGTGCAGGCCATGCCCAGCTCGTGCATGCGATCCCGGGGCCCCGCTTCCAGGCCCCCGGCCCGGCCCTCCTGGAAGGCCAGGACCTCCTCGTGCGGCTGGCTGTGGCAGGCGGCGCAGTCCCGGCCCTCCCGCAGGGTCTGCCGGGGCAGGAGGCCGTGCTGGATGTCGTCGTGGCACTCGAAGCACTCCACCTTGTGCTCGGCCACGTGGCGCTCATGGAGCATCGCCGGTTCGTCCATGTGCTCCACGTGTCCGGCCTCCTCGTGGCAGGAGTGGCAGCGTTCCCGCCGGACCTGTCCCTCCCCCTCGACGGCGCTGCCGTGGCACTCGGTGCAGGCCACGCCCCGGGCCGTGAAGGGCTGGTGCTGGAAGGGCCGGCCCGCCACCTCCACGGGACCAGCCGGGGCCTCGTGGCACACGGTGCAGGCACCGTGGGGCGGCCGCTCCCCGGTCCTTGGATCCGGCTTGAAGTGGCAGGTGAAGCAGACCCGGGCCTCGACGGTGAAGTGTTCCCCCTCCAGGACGTGGGTGTGGCAGGTGGTGCAGCGCAGGCGCTTGCCACGGCGACTCTCCAGGAGGTGGGCCTCGTGGTCGAAGGCCGCCGTGCGGAACTCGATGCGCCCGGCCAGCAGGGGCACCGTGTGGCAGCCGGCCCGAAGACAGGACTGGTCGCTGACCTCGGCGAAGGGCTTGGTCCCGGCGGTGTTGGTGACGTACTTTGCCACCTGGGAGAGAGCCTTGAACTTCCCTTCGAAGGTCTCCACGCCACCCGGCTCGTAGTGGCACTCGATGCAGGCCACATCCCGGTGCGCCGACTCCCGCCAGGTCTCGACGTAGGGCTCCATCAGGTGGCAGCTGCCACAGAACTCCGGCTGGGCCGTGTGGTGGACGGCCGCGTAGGTGCCAATGCCCAGGAAGACCAGGGCACAGACCAGGGCCACGAAGAGACCGCGGGCCCAGCGCAGGAAAAGGTCGGCGGTGGAGCCGGGAACGGGCATGCCTCAGGTCCGCAGGTCGCGACGGTACAGCCACAGGAAGACGGCCAGGAGGAGGGCGCAGACCACGAAGGCGGCGGCGAAGATGCGGTGGTCCCGGAGGCGGCGCTTCTTCACCTCCAGGCTCTCCCGGGTGTTCGTCACCATGCCCATGGCCTTCTTCTCCTGCTCCCGGATGCGCTCCAGGGATGCGGTGTGCGTGAGGCCCTCACCCTGGATGCGCAGGGCCCGTGCCTCCTGCAGGTAACCCTCCTCGTCACCGATGAAGACGCCGAGGCGGGAAGCGTGGTCCAGCTCCTCCTCCACGGCCCGGATCTCCCGGTCCAGACCGTCCAGGACGTCATGGAAGGCCTGGGCCACCTGGGCCCCGGGGTCGTCGGCCCCGTCGTGGCAGGCGAGGCAGCCCTCTTCGGGAGAGAGGATCGCCCGCCAGTCCCGCTCCCGCACCCGGTGGGCACCGTGGCAGGAGGTGCACTCGGACATGAGGCCGTCCTGAGTGGCCTGGTAGTGCGGACTCTCCAGGAAGTGCTCCCGGGCGACGGTATGGCAGTGACCGCACACCAGGGCCAGGTCCGCCACCCGGGGGGGGGCAGCACCGTGGGCGCCGTGGCAGTCGGTGCAGGCCGGGCTGGCCAGGTTCAGGTCCTCGAGCAGGGCGCGGCCGTGGACCGACTGGCGCCAGGTGCCCGGGATCGAGGCATCCAGGCCGTGCTCCCCCATCAGGCCGGCATCCCCGTGGCAGCCGCCGCAGGTCTCCACCTGGTTCAGGGGATTGGCCGGCGAGCGGGGATCGGCCGCCCGGAGGATGCGGTGACTGCCGTGGCAGGTCATGCAGGTGGCGACCCGCTCCTCGCCCCGCTCGAAGAGGGCGATGCCGTGGAGGCTCTGGCGGTAGAGCCGGAGCTGATCGGTCTTGATGCCGTAGCGGCCCACCGCCAGGAAGTCGGCGTGGCAGTTGCCGCAGACCTCCACGGCCCGCCGCGCATCCAGGAGGGTCTCGAGCTCGTCGCCGTGGGCTTCCACCGCGTCGGCCACGACCTTCGGGTTGCCACCGTGGCAGTCCGTGCAGGACACGCCGGCCGAGGCGTGGATGCTGGCGGCCAGGGCGGTACCGGCCTCGCCGTGGCAGGTGACGCAGCCCTGGGCCGCGGCCGGCGCCGGGATCTGGGCCAGAGCCAGGAGGAGCAGGGGCGCGGGGATCATCGCGGGCCGGCGAAGGTCAACCAGAGGAAGCCCAGGAAGAACAGGAAGCCCAGGAGCAGGACGGGCCAGCGGTGCCGCCAGGATGCGCTCCGGGTCCGGTCCAGCTCGGGCAGGCAGATGATGGCGACAGCCATGACCACCAGGGCCGTGGTGCCCAGGCCGCCACCTCCCAGGAGGGTGCGGCCGTTCTCCAGGGCCCGGAGGTACCAGGGCGGCACCCAGACCAAGGTCTCGCCGGGCGCCCGGCCCAGGCCGGGAGGCCAGAAGCCGGCCAGGAAGACCAGGCCCCCGAGGATCAGGAGCCCCAGCGCCAGGTGCCCGAGGAAGTGGTAGGGAAACCAGGCGCGGGGAGCGGCCAGGGCCGAAGGCGGGGAGATGGGAACCACCTCCTGGACGCCCGGCAGGCGCCGCAGCCGCCGGGGCCGGAGCCGGCCCGGGGCCAGGACGTGCACCACCGGCTTGCCGCTGGCCCGCATGGGTCGCGCCCGGCCACCCGCCCCCTCGACGGCGGCCACCACGGCCCGTACCTGGCTGTCGGTGGAACCGGGCTGGAGGACCACGATCACGGCTGCTCCTCCTCGGCCCGGATCACGCCCTCCATCCAGTTGAAGAGCAGGACGATGCCGATGGCCAGGGCCGGCAGCACCAGGATATGGATGGAGTACAGGTTGTGCATGGTGGCTGCGCCCACCTCCTCGCCGCCGCGCACGATCCAGGCGATGACCTCGCCCACGAGGGGCGTCAGGGAGACCAGCTCCAGGAAGGCGCCGGCGCCGGCCAGGCCCTCGGCGTCGCCCCGCAGGACCTCGCCGGTGAAGGCGAAGAGCAGGAAGACGAGGAGCAGGAAGAAGCGCAGGCGCCAGTGGCTCTGGTAGGGCCGGCGGTAGCCGCCCCGGAGGAAGACCGCCAGGAACTGGCCCAGGACCAGGAAGACCAGGGCCTGGGTGCCCCAGGCATGCAGCCCCCGCACCAGCCAGCCATGGCTCACGTCCCGCATGATGGCCTGGATGCTGCCGTAGGCCGCCTCGGGATCCGGGTCGTAGTAGAAGGACAGCATCACGCCCGTGACGACCTCCAGGAAGAACAGGAAGTACATCAGCCGGCGATAGGGCCGGTAGCGGTCGTAGGGGCCGGGCCGCGGCGGGCGGCCCAGCACCGCCCGGATCGCCGCCAGGAGGCTGCCGTGGCTCTTGCCGGGTGCGTCCATGGTCTAGTGCACGCTCTCCACGAGGACGTCCCCGTCCTCCACCCAGACGCGGTAGCGCGGCAGGGGCACGCGGGGAGGGCCCTCCAGGACGTTGCCGTAGAGGTCGAAGACCCCGCCGTGGCAGGGACAGAGGAGCTGCTGGCGCTCGGGCTTCCAGCTCACCTCGCAGACGTTCATGTGCGTGCAGGTGGCCGAGATGGCGTGCAGCCGCTCCCCCTTCTGCCGGACCACCAGCACCGGACGCCCGGCGACCCGGACCTTGCGCCCGGAGTTCTCCGGGATCTCCGCCAGCCGGGCGACCCTGGCGCCGCTCCGGGACAGGGCGGAGCGGCGGGGCGGCAGCATGAAGCGGAAGAAGGGCAGGAAGATCCCCACCGCGGTGAGGGCCCCGAGGCCGGTGACGAAGGCGGCCAGGAAGCGCCGCCGGGCCCGGTCCGCCCGGTAGGCCAGACCGGTGAGCACCGGCACCGGGCGGATGCCCGGGAAACGCTCCAGCAGGCCGGACAGCTCCTCGGCCTCCAGGCGCCGGGGCAGGGCCACCAGCACCTGGCGCGGGCCACGAGAGACATCGGGCGGCGCATCCAGCCGCTCGAGAGCGGCCGTAAGTTCCTGCACCACCTCCTCGGGGGCGTCGGGCTCCAGGACCAGGATCACCTCTCCCTCCTTGTCGCAGGGGCGGGAAGCGGATTGCCCGATTCCCGCCCGTTTCGTCTCCTTTCTAACCTAACCCCGGCCGGGCCCGGCACAAGCGCCCGCCGGGACGGCACCTCGCCCTGGCGACCGCTCAGAACCAGAGGCGCAGGACCTCGTCCAGCCGGTGCCGCAGCTCCTCCTGCCGGACCTCCCGCCACGCCGCCACCAGGGGGGCCCAGGCGTCCTCCCCGAGGGCCCGGGGCAGGAGCGCCGCCACCTCGCCCCGGAGGGCCGGATCCCGGTGCCCGTCGGCCAGGAGGGCGAGGAGGAACTCCCGGGCCGGGGCGTGCCCCTCCCGGGCGAGGCGCCCCAGGCCGGCCAGGGCCACCCGGGCCAGCGCGCCATCCCGGCCTCCGGTGGCCAGCTCCTGGAGAAGCGGCCGGGCCGTCGGG
>CAYMFV010000086.1:0-9709 GCA_964389745.1 uncultured Planctomycetales bacterium
CTCCACGGCCCCGGAGGTGGAGTCCTGGCGGGACCGGGAGATCCGCTTCGAGCTGCCGGCCGGGACCGGCAGCGGCGGCGTGGCGGTGGCGACGCCCGCCGGGGTGAGCGGCGAGGCGGTCCTGGAGGTCTTCCGCTACGACTGGTTCGACATCCCGCCGACGCCGGGGACCAACGCCTCGCCCCTGGCCGTGGCCGTGGGGCCCGACGGCCGGGTCTGGGTGAACCAGGAGTTCCACCTGGAGTTCCAGGTCCTGGATCCGGCGGCGGGCGCCGTCCAGGGCCTGAAGATCCCGAGGCCACCGGATCCGGGGCCCTTCGCCACGACCATCTTCGGCGACCACCGGACCCAGATGAGCTCCCTGGGGGAGGACATCCTGGTGGATCCCCGGGGCCGGGTCTGGTTCAGCGAGGGGGGCGGATACCTCTACCAGGGGGCATACCCGAACCACAGCCGCATCGTCTGCTTCGATCCGGCCGCGGACCCGGGGCGGCGCTACCGGGTGTACAACATCCCCGGCGACTGGAACGAGGTCATCGGCCTGGCCTGGGACGAGGCCCGGGGCCGGATCTGGTACACCGAGGGGGGGCTGGTCTCGGGGGCGAGGATCGGCAGCTTCGACCCGGAGCGGCTGCCCTGGGACAACCACTTCGACTTCTCCACCTCCCTGGACCAGCTCCTGTGCCCGCCCGGGGGGCCGTGGGGCGACTGCATCCGCCTCTACCCCCTGCCGAACCCCACCTCCCAGCCGGCCCACCTCCTCGTGGACCGGGACGGCTTCGTCTGGTACACCGCCTACTGGGGCAACGCCCTGGGGCGGCTGGACCCGGCCACGGGCGCGGTCACGGAGTTCCCCCTGCCACCCCACATCAGCAAGGCCCCGCCCGCCTTCGTGGCCGGGAGCGGGCCGTGGCAGATCCTCCAGGCGCCTGGTGGCGACATCCTCCTGAACGAGTTCTTCGACAGCACCATCGACCGCTTCGTCCTGGCCCGGCTGGGGGATCCGGCCTGCCTGCAGCTCGACGCCGACGGGCGCAACCCCTGCATCGAGGAGGTGGTCATCCCGGAGGTGGACCTGCGCCGGGAGCAGGTCCATTCCATCGCCTTCGACCTCCGGGGCAACCTCTGGTACACGATCCACACGGCCGACGAGCCCGGCCTCCGGGCGACCCTCGGCTTCGTCACGCCGGCGGGGGACGCCGTCCGCCTCCCGCCCATGAGCCGCTTCCCGGGGAACGGGGCCCCGGCCTTCGCGGGGGTGGCCGTGGACCCCCGGAGCGGGGCCATCTGGTTCGCCGAGTTCTGGCGGCATCGCCTGGGGCGGCTGACCCGGCTGCCGGGGTAGAAGGGGGTGGGCGGCCGGGGGTGGCCAGCCGGCGCCCGTCCCCCGGGAGTCCACCGGATTTCCACAACCAGCCAACCTTGTCTCCACAAGATGTTGTGGTCGCAGCTCCTTGAGACCCGAAAAATTGTGGTTTCCGGCCTTCCCCTGGCCCTCACAGAGCGGTATCTCTGAGGGTCGCCGCGGTGGCTCCCCACCACCCGGCAGGCGTTCCCTGCGATCCTTCGCAAGTTGCCGGGAGCACTGGACTTATGGCCGTTGGCAGGGTGTTGGCGGCCACCCCGATGACATGACACGAGGAAGGGAGGACGAAGAGCGAATGAAGGCGGAGCGGCGCATGACGGATGCTGCCGCGGAGGCGACCCGGGCCCCCCAGCCGGGCACCCTCCGCACCATGCCGGCGGACCTGCCGGAGCCACGGCTCACGGCAAACGCCAGGAAGGTCCTGGCCAACCGCTACCTCAAGAAGGACAGGCTCACCGGCGAGGTCATCGAGACCCCGAAGGAGCTCTTCTGGCGGGTGGCCAGTGCCGTGGCGGCACCGGAATACGAGCGGGATCCGGAGGTGGGCGAGTGCTGGGCGCGCCGCTTCTACGAGCTCATGGCCCGGGGGGTGTTCATGCCCAACTCTCCGACCCTGATGAACGCCGGCCGGCAGATGGGGATGCTCTCGGCCTGCTTCGTGCTCCCGGTCGAGGACTCGATCGAGGGCATCTTCACCACCCTCAAGCACGTCGCCCTCATCCAGAAGGCCGGTGGCGGCACCGGCTTCTCCTTCTCCCGGCTGCGGCCCGATGGCGACATCGTCGCCAGCTCCGGCGGCCAGACCAGCGGCCCCCTGTCCTTCATCGACGCCTACTCCGCCGGCACCGACGCCATCCAGCAGGGCGCCTTCCGCCGGGGCGCGAACATGGGCGTGCTCCGTTGCGACCACCCCGACGTGGTGGAGTTCATCCGGGCCAAGGACGACCTGACCCGGTGGACCAACTACAACGTCTCGGTGGCGGTGACCGAGGAGTGGATGAACAAGGTCATCGACCACCCCGAGGACCCCCTGGTCGTGGTCAACCCCCGGAACGGCCAGAAGGGCTGGCTGCGCAAGGTGGAGACGGGCCGCCGGGTGAGCCTCCCCGACTACGAGGCCTACGCCGCCGGCGCCCCGGACGCAGACGCCGAGTACTGGACCTACGGCGAGGTCCTGGACCTGGTCGTCTTCTACGCCTGGAAGAACGGCGAGCCCGGCATGCTCTTCCTGGACCGGGCCAACCAGGACAACCCGGTCCCGCACCTGGGCGACTACGAGGCGACCAATCCTTGCGTGACCGCCGACACCTGGGTCCTGACCGCCGGGGGGCCGCGCCAGGTGCGGGAGCTCCTCGACAGGCCCGTGGACCTGGTGGTGGACGGGTGCGCCTGGCCAAGCGGCCCGGCCGGCTTCTTCCGGACCGGTCGGAAGCCCGTCCTGGAGCTGCGCACCCGGGAGGGCATGCGCCTGCGCCTGACCGCCGACCACCCGGTGCGCAAGGTGGTGGAGCGGTCCCGCTGGCGCCTCGAGACCGCCTGGGAGCAGGTCGGGAGCCTGCAGCCCGGGGACGAGATCGTCCTCCACGACCACCGGGCCCTGGCGGGCTGGCAGGGCAGCGGCAGCGCCGCCGAGGGCTACCTCCTCGGCCTGCTCCTCGGCGACGGCACCCTCAAGCAGGAGGCGGCGGTGTTGAGCGTGTGGGCCCGCCCGACCGCCGACGGCACCCTCCCCTCCGGTCCCCTGGCCGTGCGCCGGGCGGCAGGGGAGTGCGCCATGGAGCTGGGCCACCGGGCCGACTTCCAGGGCTTCCACGAGGTCGCCGGCCGGAACGAGTGGCGGCTCCAGTCCGCGCCGCTGCGGGACCTGGCCGCCCGGATGGGGATGGTGCCTGGCGCCAAGCACATCGGCCCCGAGGTGGAGCGCTCCTCCAGCGCCTTCTACCGGGCCTTCCTCCGGGGCCTCTTCGACGCCGACGGGTCAGTCCAGGGCAACCACGAGAAGGGCGTCTCCGTGCGCCTCGCCCAGAGCCACCGGGGCGACCTGGAGGCCGTCCAGCGGATGCTCCTGCGGCTGGGAGTCGTGTCGTCGATCCACCGGCGGCGGGCCGCGGGCGAGAGCCTCCTGCCGGATGGCCGAGGGGGGATGGCCACCTACCCGGTGCGCGAGCAGTTCGAGCTGATCATCGCCAACGACAACCTCCACCGCTTCGTGGAGGTGGTCGGCTTCACCGACACGGACAAGCAGGCCCGCCTGGAATCCCTCCTGGCCGGCTACCGGCGGCGGCCCAACCGGGAGCTCTTCCTGGCCCGGGTCGAGGCCATCGAGCCGGCCGGCGAGGAGGAGGTCTTCGACGTCCAGGTGCCGGGCGTCCACGCCTTCGACGCCAATGGCCTCTACGTCCACAACTGCGGCGAGCAATGGTTGCTCCCGTACTCCTCCTGCAACCTGGGCTCCATCAACCTGGGGGCCTTCTTCCGGCCGGACGCGCCGGAGACCGCCCGCTGGCAGGACCGCTTCGACGGCAAGGCCTTCGACGAGGTGGTGGCGGAGTCGGTGCGCTTCCTGGACAACGTGGTGACCATCAACCGCTTCCCGATTCCCGAGATCCGGGAACGGGCCGACCAGGAGCGGCGCATCGGCCTGGGCGTCATGGGCTTCGCCGACCTCCTCTACCGGCTGGGCATCCGCTACGGCTCCGAGGAGTCCTTCGCCGTGGCCCGGGAGCTGTCCAAGCGCCTCACCGAGGTGGCGACCCGGGCCTCGGAGCGCATGGTCGCCGAGGAGGGCTTCGAACCCTTCCAAGTGTGGGAAGGCAGCAAGCCCCAGCAGGAGGGCCGCCCCCCCCGGCGCAACGCCACCCTGACCACGGTGGCGCCGACGGGCACCATCAGCATCATCGCCGGCTGCTCCGGGGGCATCGAGCCCCTCTTCTCCCTGGCCTTCAAGCGCCAGGTGATGAAGGACGCCGAGGGCAACCCGGTGGTGATGAAGGAGGTCAACGAGGACTTCCGGCTGGCCCTGGAGAAGAGCGGCTACTCGGAGGCCGAGATCGACGCGGTGGTGGACGTCGCCCTCCAGGAGGGAACGATCGCCAGCACCGACCTGCCCCGGGACCTGAAGGATGTCTTCGTCACCGCCCGGGACGTGGAGCCCCGGGAGCACATCCTGATGCAGGCGGCGTGGCAGACCCATATCGACAACGCGGTGTCGAAGACCATCAACCTGCCCCGGGAGTCCACCGAGGAGGACGTGCGCACCGCCTACCTCCTGGCCTGGCGCGAGGGCTGCAAGGGCATCACCGTCTACCGGGACGGGAGCCGGGAGATGCAGCCCATGGCCCTGGAGGAGAAGCAGAAGAAGGGCACTGCCGGGCCCGCCGCACAGCACGAGTTCCGGCCGGCCAAGCTGCCCGAGATCATGCCCTGCGTCCGGGTGCGGCAGATGACCCCCTTCGGCAACCTGCACGCCAAGATCTCGGTGGACCCGGTGAACGAGCGGGAGGTGGAGGTCTTCGCCCAGCTCGGCAAGGGCGGCGACGTCGCCAACTCCGACCTGGAGGCCATCTGCCGGATGATCTCCCTGTTCCTGCGCTGCGGCGGCCAGTTCGAGCTGGTCCTGAAGCAGCTCGAGGGCATCGGCTCGTCCCTGACCGTCCCCAGCAAGGACGGGCGCATCATGAGCCTGGCTGACGGCCTGGCCAAGGCCCTGAGCAAGTACCTCTACGCCAAGTCCCAGTTCGGCCTCCGGGCCATCCTCCTGGGCGAGGTGGACCCCGAGGCCCTGGCCCAGGCCCACGGCGGCAACGGTGCCGGCCCGGACGCGGACGCGCCCCGGCCCCGGATGGGCAAGATCGGCACCGGCATGGCCGGCGCCTTCAAGGTCAAGTGCCCCGCCTGCAGCAGCGAGCTCGCCTTCGAGGAGGGCTGCTGCAAGTGCTACGACTGCGGCTTCAGCCAGTGCTGATGCGGCGCCGGCGGGGGCGGTAGGCGGCGCCGGTGCGCGTCCTCGTCACCGGCGCCACCGGCTTCATCGGCGGCCGCCTGGCCCGCCGGCTGCTCGCCGACGGCCACGAGGTGGTGGCCCGGGTCCGGGACCCGGCCCGGGGGGGGGAGCTGGCGGCAGCCGGGGCGGAGCTGGTCCAGGCCGACATCACCGATCCGGCGAGCCTGCCGCCGGCGATGGCCGGGGTGGAGGCGGCCTTCCACCTGGCCGCCTGGTACAAGGTGGGCGCTCGGGATCGGGCCCGGGCCCGGCGCATCAACGTCGAGGGAACCCGGAACGTGCTCCTGGCGATGGGGGAGGCCGGGGTGGCGAAGGGCGTGTACACGAGCTCCATCGCCATCTACTCGGACACCCGGGGCCGGGAGGTGGAGGAAGGGTATCGGTTCACGGGGCGGCACATCTCGCTCTACGACGCCACCAAGGCCGAGGCCCACTGGGAGGTGGCGGTGCCGGCGCTTGGCGAGGGGCTGCCCCTGGTCATCGTGCAGCCGGGGCTCGTGTACGGGCCCGGGGACACGAGCGCCATCGGGGATCTCCTGCGGCGCTACCTGCGGCGCAAGCTGCCCATGGTGCCCCGGGGGCCGGAGTACTGCTGGGCGCACGTGGACGACATCGTCGCGGGGCACCTCCTGGCCCTGGAGAAGGGCCGGGTGGGGGAGAGCTACCACCTGACAGGACCCCGGGCGTCCCTGGTGGAAGCCCTGGAGCTGGCCGAGCGCCTGACGGGCGTGCCGGCGCCCCGGCTGCGCCCGGGCCCGGCCTTCTTCCGGGCCATGTCCTGGCTGATGCAGCCGGTTTCCTGGCTCCTGCCCCTGCCGACGGACCTCCACCCCGAGACCCTCCGGGTCCTGGCTGGGGCGACCTATCTCGCGAGCAGCGCCAAGGCCCGCCGGGAGCTCGGTTGGGCGTGCCGGGGGCTGGAGGAGGGGTTGGGGGAGACGTTGGGGGCGCTCGCCTCCGGCAGTTGACGGCTGGCCACAGGTTGGGGGGTCAGTACCGCTTGTGGTACCAGTCGCTCGGCAGCTTGTAGCCGAGCAGGCCCACGCCTGGGCGGCCCCGGCTGACTCCTATTCGGGATAAATCCTGTCCAGCAGCTCGTCGGCTCGCGCCGCATCCAGGCCGCGGAGGATCCGGTACTCAGCGAAGGCCTCGGCGCGTTGGCCGCGTTCCAGCAGGAGCAGGCCCATCAGGTAGTGGGCCTCGACGGACGATGGCTCGCGCCGCAGGATCTCCTTGAGCTCCGCATACTGCTCGTCCTTGCGCCCGAGCTCCCCGAGGAGGTGGGCGGCGGCTTCTCTTGCACGGATGAACCTGGGGGCCAGTTCCAGGCAGCGGCGCAGCACCTGCAGAGCCTCCTCCTTGCGCCCGAGGCTGGTATAGGCGCTCGCGAGGTTCTTCAGTGTGCCCACATCCTCCGGCATGACCTCGAGCACCCTCTCGAACATCCGGGCGGCCTCGGCGTGGCGTCCGCGGCGGCCGGCGACGCGCCCCAGACCGGCCAGGGCATCCGGATCGCCCTCGGAGTGCTTCAGGATCAGGCGGAAGTAGTGGGCTGCCCACTCGAGCTGGCCGTGCTCCTCGTAGCTGACCCCGAGATTGTGCAGCGCCGGGATGTAGGCGGCATCGATGCCCAGGGCCGCCTGGTAGGCCTGGACCTCCGCCTCGTCCTGCCCGAGACGACCGAGGAGCACGCCCATGTTGGTGAGGAGCTCGGGATCCGGCGGCGCCAGTTGCACCGCCCTCTGGTAGGCACGAAGGGCCGCCGTGAGCTGCCCGAGCCGCTCCTGGCAGATGGCCAGGACGTGCCAGGCGGGCGCATGGGCCGGCGCCATGGCCCGGGCGCGTTCGGCCTGGGCGAGGGCCGCCGCGGCGTCGCCCTGCTCCAGGAGCAGCATGGCCTGGCGGATGGCCTCGGCCACCTCCGGCGACGGCTCGGCGGCACGGACGCGGGCCGACCACTCGGCCAGGGGCACGGGGACGCCGGGGTGCAGGGCACGCAGGAAGACGGCGGGGGCGGCGAAGTTCACGTTCTGGCCCTCGGGGTGCACGCCGCGCACGATTCCCACGACCTGCCCCGTCCGGTCCACCACGGGGCCGCCACTGGAGCCCGGAGAGATGGGAGCGCTGATGGTGAGGACCTGGCCGAGGCCGGGCCGGGGGCCGACAGCGGAGACCAGGCCGTCGGAGACCGCCTCCCCGAGTCCCAGAGGCGAGCCGAAGGCCAGCACCGGCGTGCCGGCCGGCGGAACGGTCTCCGCCAGGGGCAGGGCAGGGGGGGGCGGAACGTCCTCGGGCCAGCCGACGGCCAGGAGCGCGAGGTCGTTCTCTGCATCGGCGGCGCAGACGCCCTCGACCGGGATGCGCCGGCCGTCCGCGAGCTCGATCTCCGCCGCCGTGGCGGCGACGAGGCCGTGGCGCGCGGTTGCGACCCGGCCGTTGGTGACGACGAAGCCGCTCCCCAGTCCTTCCGGGCCACCGGTCCCGCTGTACAGGTGCAGGACCACCACAGAAGACTGGACCTGGCGCACAAGCTCGACGACGTCCAGAGTCGGCGGCCCGGACTCCGAGCCGGCGTTCTGCAGCCCGGCAAGGGCGAGGGCCAGGAACACAGGGGACACGGTCATGGCTCGTGCAGCTCGGTCAGCGACCTGGCGGCGAAGTGAGGGCCCAGCTGATGCCCACTCCGGGCACACCGCTGCCACCGGCAAAGTTCAGGTTGATCTCGCCGGGTGGCAGGTAGAGGTAGAGCTTCGGCGGGTCGCTCCGCTCGAGATGCAGGGTCCAGCCGTCGGCCAGGAAGCGGCGGGCAAGCTTCTCGGTCATGGTCCGCACGTCCTCTCCCGGCTCGACCTGGATGGTTGCGTCGGTTTCGTTCCCCCGCAGTTCGATGAAGTAGCCCCTCTCGGGAACCGGGTCGGCGTAGCGAGGCTCGCCGGTGACCTGGATCAGGATTGCCATGCTCCCGGGCGGGAGCGACGGTACCTCTTCGGGAATCGGCGGAAGAGCAGGCTCCGGCGCCGTGTCGGTCCCTGCCTGCGGGGCGGCCCCGGCGGTGGCCGCATCCTCCCGGGAGCAGGCGGCGACCAGGAATGCCAGGCAGAAGAGGGAGAGGGATCGCTGGAGTGTCGATGTCATGGGGGTACCTCTTCGAAGCAGTCTACACGGCCAGGAAGGGCTCCCGCCGTCCTCACCGCCGCCCGCTCAGCACCAACCCCCGCCCCACCGCCGCCGCCGCGCGCTCCAGGTCCTCCTCGGTCTCGCTTCCATCCAGCGAGAACCGCAGGATCGAGTTCCGAAGCCGCTGAGGGAAGCCGATGGCCGCGAGCACCGGCGACTCCCTCGTCCCGTGGCTGTGGCAGGCCGAGCCGCTGCCGACGTAGACCCCCTCGGCCTCGAGGGCATGCAGCAGGGGCTCCGCCGGGCACCCCGGGAAGGCCACGGACAGGATCGAGCCCAGCACCTCCCTCTCTTCCTCGGGACCCAGGACCACCAGGTCCGGCACCACCCGGCGCAGAGCCTCCAGCAGGCGCGCCCGGCGGTCGAGGTAGCGGCGGGGGTCCTCCTGCAGCCGTTGGCGGCGGATGCGGGCGGCGGAGGCGAAGGCGGCGGCGCCGGCCACGTTCTCGGTGCCGCTCCGCAGGCCGCCCTCGTGCCCCCCCCCCCCGCCCCGGGGGCCGGGCCCGGGCCCCCCCCCCCGCAGCCGGGGCCCGGCCCGGGGGGTTGCTCTCCCGCTCGCGCCGCTGCGCCTCCCCGGAGGACATCCACCGCCACTTCGACGAGATCGACTCCCTCGAGGACGCCTCTGAGCAGCCGGACGCCACGGCTGCCCTCGGCGCCATGCTCGCCGCGGTCAGCAAGGCCGACGGAGGTGCCGGCAGCCAGGGGGGCACGGACAGTCAGGGGAGCGCCGGCAGCCCGCGCGGCGCGGACAGCAAACGCTGAAGGGAGGTGCAAGGACCATGGCTACTGGAATCAAGGACAAGGTCGCAATCATCGGCATGGGCTGCACCCGCTTCGGAGAGCGCTGGGACGTGGGCGCCGAGGAGCTCATGGTGGAGGCCTATCTGGAGGCGATCGAGGATGCGGCCATCGACCCCAAGGAGATCGAGGCCGCCTGGTTTTCCACGTGCTTGGAGGAGATCTCCGTGGGCAAGAGCGCCCTCGCCATGCCCGCCGCCCTGCGGCTCGACTACATCCCGGTGACCCGCACTGAGAACTTCTGCGCCTCGGGCACCGAGGCGTTCCGGGGCGCCGTGTATGCGGTGGCCTCTGGCGCGTACGACACGGCCCTCGCCCTCGGCGTGGAGAAGCTCAAGGACGTGGGCTACGGCGGCCTGCCC
>CAYMFV010000087.1:0-9661 GCA_964389745.1 uncultured Planctomycetales bacterium
GGCACCAACAATCCCTCCTGGACCCTCAACGGCCAGATGGACGCCCTCTACCTGGGCCTGGGCGCCAGCGGGGTGACCGGGGACTACGGCTTCTGGGACGTCACCTACGACCGCAGCCGGTACCCGGACGCCTTCGGCACGGTCACCTGGCCGCCGGCCATGTCCGGCTTCACCCTGCCGCCCATCAATGCCGCCGAGTACCTCCCCGTGTTCGGCTGGCAGGCGGCGGGTTTCGACCCGGACGCCTTCCAGGCGCCGTGCAGCGCGCCGCTGTACCGCTTCTCGAGCACCATCGCGGTGACCTTCACCGACCTGAACGGGGACAACTGGCCGGACCTCGTGGTCAGCAACAAGGGCCGGGACGTGAGTCCCTTCACGGGAAAGTCGTCGCCGCCGCTGCCGTGGCTGGACCAGACGATGCTCTACATCAACCGCGGCCGGGACCCGCAGGGGAACTGGCTGGGCTTCCGGACGGTCACCTGGGACCTCCTGTTGCAGGAGACGGCGTCGGGCCAGGCGGGGGGCTACACGGCGAGCGGGGCGCCGATGGGGATCGCGGTGGCGGACTACGACGGGGACGGGGACATGGACTTCGCGCTGACCGACGTCTCAGGCCCGGGGACGGGCACCTCCCTCGAGGTCCTGAACGACTTCTACGTCAACGAGACGGGCACCGGCGACGTGCGTTTCCGCTACTCGGGGAACGAGTCCTTCGACCCGGGCCTGCAGACCCTCCCCCTCAAGGCGCACGGCAGCCGCATCCTGCCGGGGTGGTTCTCGTGGGGCGTGGTCTTCGCCGACCTCGACAACGACGGCGACGAGGACGCCTACGTGTGCAGCAAGCAGGGGCAGGACAACAGTGGGCTGCTCCTGTCCGCCTTCCAGGACGAGGGCTGCTGGGACCGCTGGTTCGAGAACCGGCGCGTGCAGGACCCGGCGGTCTTCGACCCGCAGGACCCCGCCTTCGACGAGTCCCTGCAGGTGCGCGACTGGAACCCGGACCCGCCGAACGACCCGCCGAACGGAGAATGGGGCAATCCCTTCGGCACCGCCCTGCAGGACCGTCGCTTCGAGTCGCGCAACGTCCTGGCCGGGGACCTGGACCAGGACGGCTGGGTGGACCTGGTGGTGATTCCGCCGAAGGACGTGCACCCGAAGTCCCTGCAGGTCTTCCGCAACACCACCGGCGCCACCTCCACGGCCGCCGCCCTCCGCATCCATCTGCACGGCGACGCCTGTCCCCTGGCGCCGAAGATCCCGGTGGGGGCGAAGGTCCGTCTGGACGCCCTCCTCGACGGCGCCAGCCTCACTTCCCAGTCCCGGGAACTCCGCCTCGGCGAGAGCCAGGGCGCCTCGGCCCACAGCCTGGCGCTGGAATTCGGGATCGGCCAGCACCCCTTCGGCACCGCCCTCACGGCCCACGTGACCTGGCCCTGCGGCTACGCGGAGGATCAGTCCTTCACGCCCCAGTCGGACAACGAGGACTGGGACATCCAGCAGTCTCCCCACAACCATGTGGGCCCGGCACTCGTCATCCAGTCCATCACCGCGCCGGACCTTTCGGCGCCGGCGGACGGCATGGCGGAGCAGGACGTCCAGGTCACGCTGTCGCCCTACACGCCCGACGCCGAGGTCGTCCAGATGGAGCTCGAGATGCGCCCCTCGGGCAGCGGTGCCCCGTGGCGTCCCTACCGCATGGCGCACGGTGCCGTGAACGGCACCTGGCGGCTGCCGGTACGCCCCCTGCTCCTGCCGATGGACCCCGCCGACCTGCCCCGGGGGACGACGGCCTGGGACCTGCGGGTGCGCATCTCCGACCGCTTCGGCGCCGCGGCCTGGCAGGAGGCACCGGCGGCGCTGCAACTGGGGGCGGAGGTGGTGCCGGCCGGCGACCCGGGCTGGACCGGGACGGGCAGCGCTGGCAGCACCTGGACGCTCCGGGTGGGCGAGGACATGCAGCGCAGCTACGACATGCCCGGCTGGACCGACACGGTGGACTACGCGGTGTCCGTGAAGGCCGGGAGCAGCGGCGGCCCGGCGACCCTGCAGCTCTCCTGCGTGCCGGGCACGGTCACGCCGCCCTCGCAGACGGTCACGACCCTGGCCGACTACGGTTTCACCATCCGCGTGCAGGCGACCCGGCGAGTGGACGCCGTGCTCACCCTCACCAACGCCTCTGCCGCCGGCGGCCCGGACCTCCAGGTCCACGAGGTCCTCCGCGCCCGCCTCGGGCCCGTGCCCTGCGTGGCGCACTGACGAATCCCGCCATCCAGCACCATTCCGGCCGGAAGCCCGCCCCCCCCTACCGGCCGTCGCCGAGTTCCCGCAGGGCCCCGTCCTCGTCGAAGGCCCGCCGGCCGCAGGCGAGGACGGCGGCGGTGGAGCCCAGGGCGCTGGCCGCCGCCACCATCAGCAGCACCACCACCTGGTAGCGGGCCGCCTGCCGGGGATCCGCGCCGGCCAGGATCTGGCCGGTCATCATCCCCCGGATGGAGACCACCCCCACCGTCGCCATGTTGTTCAGGGTGGGGATGAGGCCGGCCCGGACGGCGGCCCGGACCGCCGGCAGCATCGCCTCCCCCGGCGTCGCCCCCAGGGCCAGGAGGGTCCGGACCTCGGCCCGGCGGTTGTCCAGGTCGGCGAAGAGACGCTCCACCGCCACGGCGATGCCGTTCATGGCGTGGCCGAGGACCATGCCGGCGATGGGAATCCAGAAGCGGGCCGTCCAGAAGGGCTCGACCTGGAGGACCGCGGCCGTGGTGAGGATGGTCACCAGCAGGCCGCCGCCGGCCACCGCCAGGAGGACCGGCCGCCCCACCGCCACCGGCACCCCCCGGAGGCGCTCCCGGACCGCCTGGGTGGCGAAAACCACCTGCATGCCGAAGACCGCCCCGGTGATGCCCGGGTGGTTCCAGGAGAAGATCCACACCAGCACCAGCCCGAGGACGGTGAGCTGCAGGTAGCAGCGACCCGCCGCCACCAGGATGGTGCGCTCCAGGCCCAGGCCGAGGAGCCGGGAGATGGCCAGGATCAGCCCGACGAAGGCCAGGGCGATCACCAGGCCGCTCAGGGAGACGGGGACCATCACGGGGGGGGGAGCTCCAGGCAGCGGTCGCTGTGACCCAGGCCCCGGTGACCGACCCGGACCACTGCCCCCCCCCGCCGGAGGAAGGCGGCGACGCCCATCTCCATGCGGGCGGCGGCCTCGGCGTCGAGCATGGCGTCGGTCTCGTCCAGGAGGAGGACCTCGGGGCCGGGGAGCAGGGCCCGCAGCAGCGCGAGGCGGGCCAGCTCGCCGCCGGACAGGCGGGTGGCGGGCCGGTCCGCAGGCACGCCGGGCAGGAGCTCGCCAAGGGCCTGGCCCAGCTCCGCCCGCCCGGGCGCCGGTCGCTTGCGCCGGACCCGGAGCTGCCAGGGCCGGCGGAGGTTGTCGAGGACGGTGCCGGCCAGGGCCACGGGCTCCTGGGGCACCAGGGCGACCCGGGACCGCCACTCCGGGGCCGACAGGGCCTCGGCCGGCCGGCCCCGGAGGCGGAGGGCGCCCTGGCGGGGCAACAGGCGGGCCAGGGCCAGGAGGAGGGTGCTCTTGCCGCAGCCCGACGGGCCGGCCACCCGCAGGGCTTCCCCCGGATGGAGGGCGAGGGTGACGCCGGCGAGGACCGTGCGTCCACCCCGGTCCACCGCCAGGCCCTCGGCCTCCAGAACCCGCTCCATGGCGGGCCTAGACTAGCCGGGCCATGCTGCCCAGGACTCCCCGCATCCTCCTCCTGCCCGCCCTGGCCGTCCTGGCTCTCGGCTGCGCCGGCGAGCCGACCCGGACCTCTGCTCGGACCGGCGCCGGTGGGGCGGAGCTGCCCCGCTATGTGGACGTCAAGAACTTCTTCTTCTACGCCCCGGGGATTTCCGGTGGCTCCCAGCCGAGCATGGAAGTGGTGGCCGGCCTCCGGGAGCGGGGCTACTCCACCATCGTCAACCTCCGGACCCCGCCGGAGATGCGGGACATTCCCGAGGCCGAGACCGCGGCGGCGACCGGGCTCGCCTACTACGAGCTGCCCGTCAGCGGCAACACCCTCTCCCTGGTGCTGGCCACCCGCCTCCAGGAGATCCTGGCCGAGGCGCCCCCGGGCGACGTCTTCATCCACTGCGCCAGCGGCAACCGGGCCGCTGCCCTCTGGGGCCTCTACCTGGGTCTCACCGAGGGCCTGACCCCGGAGGAGGCCGTCGCCGCCGCCCGCCGGGTGGGCCTGACCAAGGACTTCCTGGCCGCCCGGGTGCGGGAGGAGCTGGGGCTGGCGATGCCCAGGCCCCGCTACCGCTAGCCGATCAGCGTCCGGGAGGGGCCCCCCGATCCCGGCGACCGCCGAAGAAGCCCCCCGGCCCGCCCCGGAACCCCACCTCATCGAGCTGCTCCATCTGGGACGGGGTCAGGATGGCCCCCAGGGACTCCCGGGCCTCGGCCTCGATGCCGCGCATGCGCTCGGCCACGGCGGCCCGGTCGAAGTTCCCCGAGTCCCGGAGGCTCTGGAAGAACTCCCGGCGCTGCTCGTCGCTCCGGGCCAGGACGTCCCGGAGGGTGGCGGCCTGGACCTCGTCCAGCCCGAGCTGCTCGGTCAAGCGGGCTATCCGGGCGTCCAGCCAGCGCTCCCGGCGCTCGGCCTCCCGGGCCTCCCGTTCCCGGCGCTCCGCCTCCTCCCGGGCCTCCAGGACCGCCAGGACCCGGGAATCGAAGTAGGGATCCCCGGTGAGGGCGAGGGTCCCGCCGTCGTCTGCCGGCTCCACCTCCTCGCCGGCGCCGTCGCCGGCGGCGGCCAGGGGGGTCCGCCGGCCTCCTCCCGGAAGGAGGGCCAGGTCTGCCCGGAGGGAGTCCACCGTCATCCGGAGAGAGGTGGCCTCGGCCTCCAGCTCCCGGACGCGGGCCTCCAGGGCCTCGTGGGCCTCCTCCGCGCCGTTCCGGGTCGGCTCGGCCGGCCCCGGGGCCGGGGCGGGCCCGGGAGCGGCCAGGGTCCCGGCCAGGAACCCGCCCAGGACGCCAGCGAAAAGGCCCAGGATGAGAGGGGTGTAGCGGTGCATTGTGGGGGTCCTCCAGGAGGTCTACGGCCGGGAGCCCCGCCAGGGGAGGCACTCTCCGGGCCCAATTCCCTGTAACGCGGGCGCGACCGGCCGGTTCCGGTCCACCGCCCCTTGCCGCCCTCCCTGGGGCGGCGCATCATGGCTCCGACATGCCCGTCCGCCGGCTCCTGGCCCTGGCAGCGGGGGGCCTCCTGGTCCTCGCCTGCACCACCGAACCCGTCCGCCTGTACGAGCTCCGGCAGGCTCCGGCCGGGACCCCGGAGGCCATGGCCTACCGGCGCCTGGAGCAGGCCATCGCCCTGGCCAACGAGTTCCTCCAGACGAGCCCCCTGGCGGTGGTCTTCCCGGCCGAGTCGGCCACCTTCAGCCTGGACCACACGGACATCCTGGTCCACTACCGGGGCGAGGGCGTCGTGGCCCTGCGCCTGGAGGGAACGGCCTGGAGCGACCCCCGGACCCTCCTCGGGGGCTACCAGGTCACCGATTTCGGCATCCTCACGCCCCGGGGCGGCCGGTTGAGCGAGAGCGGCAACGAGACCTACGACGTGACCTTCCTGGAGCTGCCGCCCGAGGAGATGGCCGCCCTCCTCCTGCGTCTCGCCACCGAGCACCGCATCCTCCTGGCCAAGGGCGGCGGTCTCGACCTGAGCCCGCCCGGCGCCCTCGGGGAGGACGGCCGGGCTCCCGAGGACCGGCCGGCCCTGGTGGAGTACGCCTTCCGCAAGTGGCTGTCCGAGACCCGGGGGCTGCCGGCCAGGAGCCGGAACTGACATGGCCCTTTCCGGGCCGTAGACAATGCCCCGCCGGCCGGTCCCACCGGGGCCGACCCGTGCTCCTTGTCCCCCAGAGACCCGAAGCCCATGTCCACCGCCCGCCCCTTCCTCACCCTCTCACCCGCCCTCCTCCTCGCCCTGGCACCGGCCGCCTGCCAGCAGATCCGGCTCCGGGACCGGGACCAGGCCGCCGCCGAGGCAGCCCAGGCGCCGGAGGAAGGCGCCGAAGCCCCCCAGGAGAAGAACCAGGAGAAGAAGAAGGGGGGCGTGAAGCCCTACGAGGAGGTGGTCAAGGAGGACTACGAGCACCTGGAAGGGCTGTTCCGGGTGCACCGGGGCGAGGACAAGGTCCTCTACGAGATCCCCGCCTCCCTCCTCGGCCGGGACATGCTCTGGGTGACCCAGATCGAGCGCACCGAGACCGGCTTCGGCTACGGCGGCACGCCGGTCCGCAACCGGGTGGTGCGCTGGGAGCTCCGGGACGAACAGGTGCTGCTCCGGGACGTCAAGTACCGCATCCGGGCCCGGGGTGACGACTCCCTGGACCTGGCCGTGGAGGCCAGCTCGATGGCGCCCATCATCCACGCCTTCCCGGTGGCGGCCTGGGGCCCGGAGAAGGCACCGGTGATCGAGGTCCAGGACTTCTTCCTGGACGATCCGCCGGAGTTCAGCCCCAAGCGGCGGCTCGGCGCCTCGGGCGTGGACCGGAAGCGCAGCTTCATGGACAAGATCAAGGTCTTCCCCGAGAACATCGAGACCAAGGTCCTGGCCACCTATCGCCTCTCCGAGAGCAACCGAGGGGGGGGCAGCCCCTTCCCGCGCATGGGCCGCAGCTCCCGGGATCCGAGCCAGAGCGGCGTCACGGTCCTGGTGCACCACAGCATGGTGCTCCTGCCCGGGGAGCCCATGAAGCCGCGCATCCACGACGAGCGGGTCGGCTTCTTCTCGGTGGGCTTCGAGGACTACACCACCGAGCGCCAGGAGGTGAAGGAGGTCCGCTACGTCACCCGCTGGCGGCTGGAGAAGAAGGACCCCGACGCGGCGGTCTCGGAGCCGGTGCAGCCCATCGTCTTCTACGTCGGCCGGGGCGTGCCGGAGAAGTGGCGGCCCTACGTGCACCAGGGCATCGAGATGTGGCGGGAGGCCTTCGCGGCGGCGGGCTTCCGCAACGCCATCGTCGCCAAGGACGCGCCGAGCCGGGAGGAGGACCCGGACTGGGACGCCGAGGACGCCCGCTACAGCAGCATCCGCTGGCTGCCGTCGACGGTGGAGAACGCCATGGGGCCCCACGTCCACGACCCCCGGAGCGGCGAGATCCTCGAGGCCGACATCCTCGTCTACCACAACGTCATCAAGCTGATCCGGGACTGGTACTTCGTCCAGGCCAGCCCCAACGATCCCGCCGCCCAGAAGCTGCCCATTCCCGACGAGACCATCGGCCGGGCGCTGGCCTACGTGGTCGCCCACGAGGTCGGCCACTCCCTGGGCTTCCCCCACAACATGAAGGCCTCCTCGGCCTACACGGTGGCGCAGCTCCGGGATCCCGAGTTCACCCGCAAGTACGGGACCGAGGCCTCGATCATGGACTACGGCCGCTTCAACTACGTGGCCCAGCCCGGTGACGGGGCGGAGCTGATCCCGAAGATCGGCCCCTACGACTTCTTCGCCGTCGAGTGGGGCTACCGGCAGTTCCCCGGCGACCTGACGCCGGAGGAGGAGCGGCAGGCCCTGGAGCCCATCGTGGCCCGCCAGGTGGACGACCCGATGCTGCGCTTCGGCGAACCGAACCCAGGGGAGGACCCGAGCCAGCAGACCGAGGACCTGGGCTCCGACCCCATCGAGGCGACCCGGCTCGGGCTCAAGAACATCACCCGGGTGGCCTCCTACCTGGTGGACGCCACCTGCCGGCCCCAGGAGAACTACGACCTGCTGCGCAACATGTACGGCGAGCTGGTGGGCCAGCGCAACCGGGAGCTGATGCACGTGGCGAACGTGGTCGGCGGCTTCGTGCGCACCAACCTCTGGTACGGCGACGCCGAGCGCATGTACGAGCCCGTGCCGGCCGAGCGCCAGGCGACGGCGGTGGCCTTCCTCCTGGAGCACGGCTTCCAGGTGCCGCCGGAGCTGGTGGCGCCGGAGATCCTGGAGCGCCTGGAGACCCACGGGGCCGCCAGCCGCATCCTCTCCGCCCAGCGCAGCCTCCTGCAGGTCCTGCTGCGCCAGGATCGGATCGACCGGATGGCCGAGTTCGCCGCCCGCCGGCCCCAGGACGCCTACCCGCCGGCCCGGCTCTTCCAGGACCTGGCGAAGGGCATCTTCGCCGAGCTGGAGGGGTCGCCGGTGGCGGTGGACCTCTACCGCCGCAACCTCCAGCGGGCCTTCGTCGAGGTCCTGGCCGACCGCCTGGACCCGACCACCCCGGCCTCGGACCTGCCGGCCCTGGCCCGGAGCACCCTGGTGCGCCTCCTGGACCGGGTGGAGAAGGTCCTGGAGCAGGGCCGGGCCGACGCCGTCACCCAGGCGCACCTGGAGGACCTGGCGGACCGCATCCGCACCGCACTCGACCCGGTGGCCCGGGCCGCGGCCTTCTGACCGGCGCCCGGCCCCCGGGCGTCAGATCAACCCCGTCACCAGGGGCAGGCCGACGCTGACGATCGCCCAGGCCACCAGGCTGACCGGGAGGCCCAGGCGGAGGAAGTCCGCGTAGCGGTAGCCGCCGGGGCCGTAGACCATCAGGTTCACCTGGTGGCCGATGGGGGTGGCGAAGCAGATCGAGCCGCCGAAGGCGATGGCCAGGATGAAGGCCCGCATGATGGCCTGGGCGTAGGGATCGCCCGCGTCCAGGCCCATGGTCAGCTGGTAGGCGTGGGCGGCCTCGATGGCGATGGGCGTCAGGAGCACGGCCACCGCGCTGTGGGCGATGAGGGCGTTGAAGACGATGCAGATGCCCACCAGGCCGCTGATCACCGCCACCGGCCCCATGCCCGAGAGGGTCTCGACGATGCCCGCGGCGAAGAAGGAGGCGGCGCCGGTGTGCTCCATGGCCTTGCCCAGGGCCAGGGTGCCGATGATGAAGACCAGGATCGCCCAGTCGATGGAGCGGTAGGCCCGCCGGGGCGTCAGGCAGCCGGCTGCCACCATCGCCGCTCCCCCCGCCAGGGAGGCCAGGGGCAGGGGAATCCAGGACCAGCCGAGGAGGGAGTTGCCGGCGAAGAGGGCGACCACGCCGAAGGCCACGGCCAGGGCCCGCCGGGCCCGGCCCCGGAGGCGGACCTTCATGGCGCTGTCGCCGGTCAGCAGGTAGAAGTCGGTGCTGGCCCGGAGCTTCTGCAGGGAGGCGTCGTCGCCGCAGACCAGGAGCAGGTCGCCCGGGCGCAGCACCAGGTCGCTGGCCCGCTCCCGGATGTGGTGCCCGGCCCGGAGGACGGCCACCACCACGGCGCCGTAGTCCCGGTAGAGCTGGAGATCCCCCACCTTCCGCCCCACCATGCTCGAGCGGGGGGCCACGGCCAGCTCGAAGAAGGCCATGGAGCGGGGGTCGAAGCGGAGGTCGTTGACGTACTTCAGGCCCAGGCGCTCCTGGAGCTCGGCCAGGTCGATGACGTTGCCCCGGAGCATGACCACGTCCCCCACCCGGATGGTCTCGTCGAAGTAGGGCGGCCAGTGCATGGCCTCGCCCCGGACGAAGAACAGCAGCTCCGCCCCGGCGCCGGCGAAGGCGTCCTGGTAGCGCCGGCCGACCAGCCGGGAGGTGGGCCCGATGACCAGCTCGGTCACGTACTCCCGCTGGGTACCGGTGGCCATGGACGCCGTCAGGG
>CAYMFV010000088.1:0-9645 GCA_964389745.1 uncultured Planctomycetales bacterium
CGGCGACCGCCCCGGGGCGGACCCGGCCCTAGCAGGCCACCACTTCCAGCTCCACCCCCCCCCCGGGGGCGGCGGCCAGGCGCCCGGCCAGGGCCTCGGCCCGGCGGCGGAGCCCGGGCTCGTCGGCGGCGAGCATGGCCAGGGCCGGCAGGCGCCGGCAGGCCGCCTCCTCGCCCAGGGCGTGGATGGCCAGGGTGGCCTCCAGGGCGGCCAGGATCGTCTTGTCCAGCCGCAGGCAGCGGGCCAGCACGTCCCTGCGCAGGCGCGCCACCAGGGGCGCCGCCCCCACCACCAGGCCGGCCTGGGGCCCGCCCAGGAGCTTGTCCCCGGAGAAGGTGACCAGGTCGGCCCCCTCCTGGAGGGCCTCCCGGACCGTGGGCTCCTCCCGGGCCCCGGGCAGGGCGCTGCCGCACAGGACCCCGGAGCCGATGTCGTAGACGAGGGGCACGCCCCGCTCCCGGCAAGGCTCCCGGAGGGCCGCGAGGTCCACCTCGCCGGTGAAGCCCAGCTGGCGGAAGTTGGCGGGATGGACCTTCAGGACCAGGGTCACCTCCGGGTCCTCCAGCACCCGGAGGTAGTCCTGGAAGTGCACCCGGTTGGTGGTCCCCAGCTCCACCAGGCCGGCGCCGGCGGCCGCCACCACCTCGGGCATCCGGTAGCTGCCGCCGATCTCCACCATCTCGCTCCGGGCCAGGGCCACCTTGTGGCCCCGGGCCAGGGCCGAGACCGCGAGGAGGACGGCGCCGGCGTTGTTGTTCACTGCCAGGCCGTCCCCGGCGCCGGTGATGTCCCGGAGCAGGGCCGCCACCGCCGCCTCCCGGCGGCCCCGGGCGCCGCTCTCCCGGTCCAGCTCCAGGAGGGTGTAGCGGCCGGCGCCGATGGCCGCCGCCAGGGCCTCCGGCGCCCAGGGAGCCCGGCCGAGACCCGTGTGCAGGACGACGCCGGTGGCGTTGATGGCCCGGCGCAGGGCCAGGCGGGGGGTCACCGCCAGGACCTCCTCCACCACCTGCCACAGCTCCTCGCCGGGGGGATCCAGCTCGCCCCCGGCGGCCCAGGCCTCCCGCCAGGCCGTCCGCCAAGCGTCCAGGGCCCGGTGCAGGGCCTCCCGGAGGGCGGTCCGGCCGAAACGATCCAGGCCCCGGCGGCACCCTTCCGCCAGGAGCTCGTTCATGGGCGGGATGCGGGGACTTGCGCTCACGGTCTCCCTAGAATGCCAGCGTGGACCCCCCGCAGCCGGCGGCGCGCTACCGGTGGCGCCTGCACCCCGAACGACCCGCGCCCCGGGACCGCCTCTGCCAGGCCCTCGGGCTGGGTCCCGTCCTCGCCCAGGTCCTCGTCAATCGGGGCCTCGAGGACCCCGGAGAGGCCCGGAGCTTCCTGGACCCCCACCTGTCCGCCCTCCCGGATCCCCTGGAGCTGCCGGGCTGCCAGGACGGGGTAAGCACCCTCCTCCGGGCCCTGGAGCGGCGCACCCCGATCCTGGTCCACGGCGACTACGACGTGGACGGGGCCTGCGGCGCCGCCCTCCTGGTGCGCCTGCTGCGCCTCCTGGACCACCCGGTGAGCGCCTGGGTGCCGGACCGCTTCCAGGACGGCTACTCCTTCGGGGAGCGAAGCCTGCGAGCCATCCGGGAGCGGGGCGCCCGGGTGGTGGTGGCGGTGGACAACGGCACCACCGCCCTGGAGCCCCTGGCGCGCCTGGCCGCCGGCGGCGTCGAGGTGGTGGTCGTGGACCACCACCCACCGGGCCCCGAGCTGCCGTCCTGCGCCGCCCTGGTCAACCCCTGGGTCGGCCACCGGGACGAGGACGGGGGCTTCCCCTGGTACTGCGGCACCGGGGTGGCCTGGCTCCTGGCCTGGGCCCTCCTCCGGGAGCGCCACGGCGAGGAGCGGCTGCCGCCCCGGGAGCGGCGCTTCCTGGTGGAGTGCCTGGGGCTGGTGGCCCTGGCCACCGTGGCCGATGTCATGCCCCTCCGGGGTCCCAACCGGACCCTGGTCCGCCACGGCCTCCGGGTCCTGGAGAGCGGCAGCCTGGCCGGCCTCCGGGCCCTCCTGGAGGTGACCCGGACCGGCCCCCGGGTCCGGGCCGAGGACCTGGCCTTCCGCCTGGCCCCGCGCCTGAACGCCGCCGGCCGCCTGGGCCGGGCCGAGGAGGCCTTCCAGCTCCTCCTGGCGGACGCCCCCGCCGAGGCCCGGCGCCTGGCCCTGCTCCTGGACGATCGCAACCGGGAGCGCCGGGAGCTGGAGGCCAGGGAGCTCGAACGCCTCGCGCCCCTGGTGGAGGCGCGCCTGCGCCGGGGGGATCGGGCCCTCTTCGCCGGCCACGACGAGGCCCACTTCGGCGTCCTCGGCATCGTCTCCAACCGCCTGATGGAGGAGACCGGGCGCCCGACCCTGCTCTGGGCCGGCTGCGGGCCCGGGCTGGCCCGGGGCAGCGCCCGGGCCCCGGAGGGCCACGACCTGCGCGTCCTCCTGGAGGCGGCCGCTCCCCTCTTCCACGGCTTCGGCGGCCACGCCCGGGCGGCCGGCTTCCACTTCGACCCGGAGGACGCCCCGGCCATCGAGGAGCGCCTGCGCCAGGCCGCCGCCCGCCTCCCCGATCCCGCCCCCCCCTCCCTGGAGGTGGACATGGAGGTGGCTCCGGACGACCTCGACCTGGCGGCGGTCCGGGAGCTGGAGCGTCTCGAGCCCTGCGGCGAGGGCCTCGCCAAGCCCCTGTTCCTGGCCAGCGGCCTGCGCCTGACCGCCCCCCCCCGGCCCCTCGGGGACGGCAGCCACGCCGAGCTCCTCCTGGAGGGCGCCGGCGGCAGCGTCCGGGTCCTGGGCTGGGGGATGGCCGAACGACTTCTGCCCCTGGCCCCCGGCACCCGCCTGGACGTGGTCTTCGAGGCCGGGATCAGCTACTTCCGCGGCCAGCAGGTGGAGTGGACGCTCCGGGACCTGCGCCCGGCCGCCGACCACCCGTCATGACCCCCCCCCCGAGCAGAGAGACCGCCGGCGCCCGGGCACGCCCCTGGTTCCATCCCCTGGAGGCCCTGCGCATCGCCTACGACTGGATGCTGGGCCTGGCGACGAAGCCCTATGCCGAGGCGGCCCTGGGCGCCCTGTCCTTCGCCGAGGCCTCCTTCTTCCCGATCCCACCGGATCCCCTGCTCCTGGCGATGGGCGCGGGTCGGCCCCGGCGGGCACCGCGCTTCGCCGCTGCCTGCACCCTGGCCTCGGTCCTGGGTGCCTTCCTGGGCTACGCCATCGGCGCCTACCTGATGGGCACCGTCGGCGAATGGATGCTGGACCTCTACGACCCCCAGCGGGAGGTCTTCCAGCGCATCCAGGAGTGGTACCAGGAGGACGGCGCCATGGCGCTCTTCCTGGCGGCCATCACCCCCATCCCATTCAAGGTCTTCACCATCGCCAGCGGCGCCCTGGACCTGCCCCTGGGCGCCTTCCTTCTGGCCAGTCTGGCCGGACGGGGGTTGCGCTTCGGCGTCGAAGGGCTGCTCCTCTGGCGTTTCGGCGCTCCCATCGCCACCTGGATCGACCGCAACTTCGACCGGGTGGCCATCCTCTTCGCCGTCCTCCTGGTGGGCGGCTTCGTGGCCATCGAGTATCTCTGACATGGCCGAGGAACGCCCGGTCCTGTTCCTGGTGGACGGCACGGCCCTGGCCTTCCGGGCCTTCTTCGCCGTGCCCGGACTCACCGATTCCCAGGGCCGGCCCTCCGGGGCCCTGTACGGCTACCTGATGGCCCTGCTCCGTCTCCTCGAGCAGCACCGGCCCGCGTACGCCGCGGTGGCCTGGGACCTGGAGGAGCCCACCTTCCGGCACCTCCAGGAACCCTCCTACAAGGCCACCCGGGAGCGCATGGACGAGGCCCTGGTGGTCCAGCTGTCCTGGATGCGCGAGGCCACGGAGCTCCTGGGCCTGGCCAACGTCGATCGGCCCGGCTTCGAGGCCGACGACGTCCTCGCCAGCCTTGCCCGGGCCGGGGCCGACGCCGGTCTGAAGGTCCTGCTCTGCGCCGCCGACAAGGACCTGGCCCAGGTGGTGTCCCAGGACATCCTCCTCTGCCCCCCCCCCAAGGGGGGAGAGGAGGTGCCGGTGCTCGGACCGGCCGAGGTGGAGGCCCGCTACGGCGTGCCCCCGGCCCTGATGGTCGACTGGCAGGCCCTGGTGGGCGACAGCAGCGACAACGTCCGGGGCGTTCCCGGTGTGGGCCCGAAGCGGGCCACGACCCTGCTCCGTCGCTACGGGGACCTGGAGCGCGTCCTGTCCGAGGCACCCCGCCAGGAGAAGGGCAAGCTGGCCGAGAACCTGGCCGCCCACGCCGAGACTGCCCGGCGGGCCCGAAGCCTGGTGGCCCTGCGCACCGATCTGGACCTGGGTGACCCCCGGGAGCTGCGCCGCCAGCCCCCGGACCGGGCCGGCCTGCTGCGCTTCTGCCGGGAGCACGGCTTCGAGTCCCTCCTGAGCCGCTTCGCCGACGCCGCCGGCGAGACCCGCCGGGAGGAGCGGGACTACCGCCTGGTGGACACGCCGGCGCTCCTGGCCGCCCTCCGCCGTGGTCTGGAGCAGAGCGGCGGCTTCGTCGTGGACACCGAGACCACCGGCACGGACCCGATGCGGGCCCGCCTGGTCGGCATGTCCTTTGCCTGGGAGGACGGGATCGCCTGGTACGTGCCGGTGAACCTGGATCCCCCCCTCCGGGGCCCGGCGGGGGAGGATCCCGTGGCCTACCTGGCGCCGGTGCTGGCCGATCCCGCCATCCCCAAGCGGGGCCAGAACGTCAAGTACGACGCCCACGTCCTGGCCCGGGCCGGGGCACCGGTGACGGGCTGGGACTTCGACACCATGATCGCCCACTTCCTGGTCGATCCCCTGGCGCCCCACGGCCTCGACGCCCTGGCGGCCCGCTACTTCGGGCTGCGCAAGATCGCCACCGGGGAGCTCCTGGGCAAGGGCCGGGAGCAGCGCACCATGGACATGGTGCCGGTGGCCGAGGTGGCCCGCTACGCCTGCGAGGACGCCGACGTCACCTGGCGCCTGCTCACCCCCTTGCGACGGGAGCTCCGCCAGCAGGATGCGGAACGGCTCTTCCAGGAGGTGGAGATGCCCCTGGTCGAGGTCCTGCAGCGGATGGAGACGGCCGGGGTCCGGGTGGACCCCGAGCGCCTGGCGGACCTGGACCAGCGCCTGCAGCGCCGCCAGGAGGAGCTGGCGGAGCGCATCCAGAGCCTGGCCGGGGTGCCCTTCAACCTGAACTCCCCGAAGCAGCTCGGGCCGATCCTCTTCGAGCGGCTCCGCATCCAGGAGCAGGCCGGGGTGAAGCGGGTCGCGAAGACCAAGACCGGTTACCGCACCGACGCCGGCACCCTGGAGCAGTACCGGGGCATCGAGATCGTCGACCTGCTCCTGGAGTACCGGCAGGTCAGCAAGCTGCGCAGCACCTACGTCCAGGCCCTGCCGGGGTACATCCATCCCGAGACCGGCTGCATCCACACCTCCTACCACCAGGCGGTGGCCAGCACCGGGCGCCTGTCCAGCAGCGACCCGAACCTGCAGAACATCCCGATCCGCACTCCCGAGGGCCGGGAGATCCGCCGGGCCTTCCTGCCCCACCACGAGGGCTGGCGGATGGTGTCGGCGGACTACTCCCAGGTGGAGCTGCGCATCCTCGCCCACCTGGCCGGGGATCCGGCCCTGATCGCCGCCTTCCGGGAGGGCGCCGACGTCCACGCCCGGACCGCGGCCCTGCTCTTCGGCGTGCCGGAGGCGGAGGTGACGCCGGAGATGCGCGGCCGGGCCAAGACCATCAACTTCGGCATCCTCTACGGCATGGGGCCGGCCCGCCTGGCCCGGGAGCTTGGCATCACCTTCGCCGAGGCCAGGGCCTTCATCCAGGCATACTTCCAGGCCCTGCCAGGCGTCCGGGCCTGGCTGGATCGGACCCTGGAGGAGGCCCGGCAGCAGGGCGAGGTGCGGACCATCCTGGGCCGCCGGCGGCCCCTGCCCGAGCTGCAGAGCGCCGATGGCCGGATCCGCGCCCAGGCCGAGAACATGGCGGTGAACACGCCGGTGCAGGGCTCGGCGGCGGACCTCATCAAGGTGGCCATGATCCTGGTGGACCGGCGCCTCCGGGAGGCCGGCCTGCAGGCCCGGATGCTCCTCCAGGTCCACGACGAACTGGTCTTCGACTGCCCTCCCGAGGAGCTGGACCGGCTGTACGCCATCGCCAGGGAGGAGATGGAGGGGGCCTGGGAACTGGCCGTTCCCCTGGTGGTGGACCTGGGCCACGGATCGGACTGGGCCAGTGCCCACTGACCTCTTCCCCCCCCTCCTGGCGACGGCCGGCGACCTCTTCCAGGGCGTTCTCCTCTCGGCGGGCCTGCTCCTGGCGGCCGGCGGGGTGGGCGGCGCCCTGGCCCGCCTGGCCCGCCTGCCGGCCCTGACCGGCTACGTCCTGGCAGGCCTCTGCCTGGGCCCCCTGCCCCTCCTCCTGGGCCTGCCCGCCCCCCCCTGGCAGGAGCACTTCGGCGAGCTGGCCGGGCCGGTGAACGACTTTGCCATGGCTCTGGTCCTCTTCGTCCTGGGCGGCCACTTCCGGGTGGAGAGCTTCCGCCGCCTGGCCCGGCCGTTGCTCACCGTCTCCCTCCTGGAGAGCCTGGCCACCGCGGTGGTCGTGACCCTGGCCACCCTGCCCCTCCTCCACTCCCTGCCGGGCTCCCTGCTCCTCGGCGTGATGGCCGTGGCCGTGGCTCCGGCCACCACCCTCGCCGTGCTCCAGGAGTACCGGGCCGACGGCCCGTTGACCGAGGCCGTGACCCTGCTCACCGGCCTGTCCAACGTCCTGGCCATCATCGCCTTCGAGGCCTTGCTCCTGGCCCTCCTCGCCCTTGGGGGGGGGGAAGGTGGCGTCAACGCCCTGCCGGTGCTCTGGGATCTGGCCGGCTCCGTCCTCTTCGGCGTGCTGGCTGGCCAGGCCCTGATCGTCCTCCAGGAGCGGGTCGGGTTCGGCAACTACGCCCTGCCGCTGATGACGGCAATCTGCCTGACCATCGGCCTGTGCCAGGTCACGGACACGCCGCACATGCTGGCCTTCCTGGTCACCGGTGCCGTGGTCGCCAACCGCTCCCGCTTCTTCGAGCCCATCTGCGGCGCCATGGAGGCCTTCGCGGCCCCTGCCTACGTGGCCTTCTTCGTCCTCTCGGGCTGGCACATGGAGCTCTCGGTCTTCACCACGGCCGGCGCGGTGGTGGCCGTCTACGTCCTGGCCCGGAGCCTGGGCAAGGTGGCCGGCACCCGCCTGGCGATGGTGCTGGCCCGCTTCCGTCCGGGGGCGCGCCCCCAGGCCGGTCTGGCCCTCCTCTGCCAGGCCGGCGCCGCCATCGCCCTGGCGAGCGCGGTGGGCCGGCGCCTGGACCCGGACCTGGGCCAGGCCCTGCACAACGTGATCATGGGGGCGGTCCTGATCTTCGAGCTGGCGGGCCCCCTGCTCCTGCGCCACGCCGTGGTCGCCGCCGGCGAGGTGCCCCTGGGCCGCCTGGTGAGCCGCCTGGCCAGCGACGGCGACCGGCCCCACTGGCGGGAGGCCATGCTGCGGGCCTTCCGGGGCCACCGCCCGAGCCCGGAGCAGGTGCGCCGGCTGACCGCCGGCCGCCTGATGCGGGCCGGCAATCGCGCCCTCCGGGAGGGTGCCGGCCTGGACGAGGTCCTGCACTTCGCCAACCACTCCCCCTTCAACCACCTGCCGGTGGTCAGCGACGACGGCCGCCTCATCGGCCTGATCGCGGTGGCCGACCTGGACCAGGTGGCCTACGACCCCCAGGCCGCGGTCCTGGTCATCGCCGCCGACCTGGCCGCCCTGAGCCCCGAGGAGGCGGCGCTGCCCGCCGGCACCAGCCTCGAGGAGGCTGCCGCCTTCTTCCGCCGCTTCCGGGGCAACACGGCGGCGGTGGTGGCCGAGATGGAGTCCCGCCGCTTCCTGGGCATGATCGAGCGCTCCGAAGTCCTGCGCCTCATGCGGGTGCTGCGGCAGGGCTCCCGGCGCGACCCGTCCTGAACTCCTGGAGCCAGGCCCAGGCCTCCGCCGGCGTGGCCCCCTCGTGGACCACCTTGCCGACGGCCTGGATCATGGCGGCGGGATCCTCGGCCTGGAAGATGTTCCGGCCCATGTCCACCCCGGCGGCTCCCTCCTGCACCGCCCGCCAGGCCAGCTCCAGGGCATCCTTCTCGGGGAGCTTCCTGCCGCCGGCGATGACGATGGGCACCGGGCAGCCGGCGCAGACGTCGGCGAAGCCCTCGGGGCACCAGTAGGTCTTCACCCAGGTGGCGCCGAGCTCGGCGCAGATCCGGGTGGCCAGGCCCAGGTAGCGGGCATCGCGGGTCAGCTCCCGGCCGACGGCGGTCACCGCCAGGACCCCGAGGCCGTAGCGGGCGGCCCGGTCCACCAGCCGGGTCATGTTGGCCACCGTCCGGGTCTCGTGCTCGCCGCCGATGAAGACCTGGACGGCGACGGCGGCGGCGTCCAGGCGGATGGCCTCCTCCATGGACAGGGCGATCTCCTCGTCGGAAAGCTCGCCCAGGATGGACGGCCCGCCGCTGGCCCGGAGCACGATGCCGCCCCGGTAGGTGGGCGGGATGCAGGTCCGGAGGGCGCCCCGGGTGCACATCAGGGTGTCGGCCCAGGCCGCCAGGGGCGCGATGTCCAGGTCCAGGCGCTCCAGGCCCCGGGTCGGCCCCTGGAAGTAGCCGTGGTCGAAGGCCAGCATCACCGTGCGCCCGGTGTCGGGCCGGAACACCCGGGCGAGGCGGTTCTTCAGACCCCAGTCCGTGTGGCCCAGGCCCTTGAGGAAGAAGGGCTCCTGGCGCTGGGGCGTTTCGGGACGGAAGTTCTTGGCGGGGCTTGCGGGCTGGGCATCGGCCATGGCGGGCTCCTCGGGCTCGGGCCCGCCATCCTAGCCAGGACCCGGCGCCGGGAGGTGGCGGCGGCCCGGCTACCCTGGGGTGCGCGATGGGACGTCGCCTGGCCCTGCTGCTGGTGGTCCTGCTGGCTGCGCTGTGCCTCCGGCTGCTGTGGATCCCCGGATCGAGGCCCCCGGCGCCCGCGCCGGCCGGGGCCGCTCCCGGGCCGCAGCAGGCGCCGCCAGCCGCGGTCCCCGCGCCCGTCCCGGCCGTGCCCGGGGAGGGTGTGGCCGGCATCGCGGCTCCTCCCGCCGGAAGGCGGCCCGAGGAAGGCCGGGAGGCCCTGGGCGCCACCCCCCTGGGCCTGACCCTCTTCGCCGTGGAGGAGGCCGACCACAACCCCGTGGCCGGTGCGCCGATCTTCCTGTGCCGGGGCGAGGAGCTCCTGTCCCGGGGGAAGACCGGCCCCGACGGAGGGATCGGGTTCCCGGCGGACCAGGGTCCGGCTCGCCTCCTGGTCAGCGCCTCCGGTCGCCCCATCCATGCCTGGGACGTCGTCCTCCTCCCCGGCCGCCAGGTCCTCACCCTCCCCACCGGCGAGGAGCTCCGCGGCCGCCTGCGCTTCCCCGACGGCACCGCCGCCGCCGGCCTGAAGCTGCGCATCCGCTCCGACCACCCGCTGCACGCGGGCGTCGACATTCCGGAGGCGGTCTGGCAGGCGATCGGCCTCCAGCCCCACTACTGGAG
>CAYMFV010000089.1:0-9599 GCA_964389745.1 uncultured Planctomycetales bacterium
AGGAGGGGCTCCACCTCGGCGATGCGCACGAGGCGCCAGCCGGCCGGGAGGCCTGCTGCGGGGAGGGCCGCCAGGAGCAGGCGCCGGCCGTCCTCCTCGATCCAGGCCCCGGCATCCACGGGCCCGGCCAGGGCCCGGGTCAGCCCCGGGTGCACCCGGGCCAGGGGCCTGCCCACGGCTCCGGGGTCGGGATGGCCGACCAGCCGGCCGCGGCCGTCCACCAGGAGCAGGCGGGGGCTGCCGCCCGGGTTCCGGCCGCCCGCGTCGAGGAGGCTGGCGGTGCGCACGTCCAGGACCACCGCCAGGGGGTCGCCGGGGGGGGGGTCGACCAGGGCGGCGCAGCGCAGGAAGGGTACGTTGCCCTCGGTCCAGGCCGGCAGCACCGCCGAGCCGGCCTGGAGGATGTCGGGCCAGGCCGCCGCGGGGAGGTCGGCCCGGGCGAGATCGGCGCCCTCCAGGGGCAAGGCCTGGATCACCTCGCCGCGGCCGAAGCTCGCCTCCACGGCGGCCAGGGCCCGGCCGCCGGGCCCGGCCAGGGTGACCCGGAGGACCCGGCGGAAGTGGGTGGCGGCGAAGCGGCGGAGGTCGGTGCGGGGATGCCGGGCCAGGCGGTGGAGCCAGGGCTCCGGCGCCGTCCCCGGTGAGGCCGGCTCGAGATCGGCCGCGGCCAGAGCGGCAGCCAGGGCCCGGCTCTCGTTGCGGGCGCCCTCGAGGGCGGCGGCGAAGGCCTGCACCCGGGTCTGCAGCTCGCTCCGGGTCTCCTCCTCCAGGAAACGGAGGAAGGTGGTCCGGAGGATGGCCGCGCCGACGACCGCCACCGCCAGGGCCGGCAGCACGGCCGCCCCGATGCTGAACAGGGCCAGCCGGCGGCGCACGCCGCGCATCACGACCTCCCCTGCCAGGCGGTCACCGGGCGCCCGGCGCCACGTGCTCCAGGGCCGGCAGCACGAGGGAGTTGATGGCGTGCTCGGCGCCGGACACGGTGGTGGCGGCGATCAGCTCGCCGATCTCGTAGCGCAGCCACAGGGCCGGCAAGCGGGCGCGCAGGATGCCTTCCATGCCCCGGCAGGCGGCCTGCAGGGCCGACGGGGTGGCCGCCCGGAGGGCCGCAAGGTAGAACCGGTCGTACTCCGGATCCGCGAATCCGCTCCGGTTGGCGGGCGAGCGGCTCCAGAAGAGCGCGTAGAAGTCGCGGGGATCGGGGACGTCGGCGATCCATCCGTCGCGGGCCAGGTGTGGCCGCCACCGGGCCGATCCCAGCCCATCCCGGTCATGGTACTCGAGGGCCACGCCGGCGGCGGCCAGAGTGTCCCGGAGGAGCCGGATGTCGGCCAGCTCCCGAGGGTCCACCGCCACCCGCAGCACGCCGGGCACCGGCACTCCTGCCGCCCGAAGGGCCGCCAACCGGGCCACGCCCTCCTCAGGGCGCGTCGCCTGGAGGGGACCGAGGTCGCTCTCCGTCCCCGTGAGGCCCGCCGCGGCCCGGAGGGACGGCGGCAGGAGCTGGTCCGCCGGCCGGGCATCGGGGCGGTCCGCGGGCCGAGGCAGCAGCATGGCCAGGGCCTGGCGCAGGCGCACGTCGGCCAGCCACGGGTTCCCGGCCTCGTGCAGGAAGCTGTAGAAGATGCAGTTCAGGCGCGGGCGACGGAGGACCCGCCAGCCTTGGACGTCCTGGCCCGGGCGGAGCCGGTCGAAGGTCCCGGCGTTGGCGTAGACGAGGTCGTAGCGGCGGGGGCCCAGGAGGGCATCCAGGGGGTCGCCGTAGCGGTAGACGAGGACGTCCGCCCGGGGCAAGCTCCGGCCCGCGGCGTCCCGGCGACCGTAGCCCTCGTGGCGGACCAGGGTGAGCCCCAGGGGCGGGTCGTAGGAGGCCAGGCGGAAGGGACCGCTGCCCACGGGGTGGCGGGAGAGGTCGTCCCCGTAGCGGGCGGCGGCCTCCGGCGGCAGGATCCAGCCGGCCGGTCCCGCCAGCTTGTGCAGGAGGAAGGGGTCCTCCTCGGCGAGCTCGAGGACCACCGTCCGGGGATCGGGCGCCGCCAGGCCGGCCACCCTCCGGGCGCGGCCGGCGTGGAAGTCGGCGGCGCCCCGGACCGCCTGGAGCAGCCGCCAGGCGGGCTCCGGCGTGGCGGGCGCCAGCCAGCGGCTCAGGGAGAAGACCACGTCCTCCGCCTGGACCGGCCGGCCCTGCCAGCCGGGGAAGCAGGCGTCGTCGTGGAAGCGGGCGTCCGGCCGCAGGCGGAAGCGGTAGCGGCAGCCATCGGCCGTCACCTCCCAGGACTGCGCGGCTCCGCCGGTGAGGACCACCTCCCCCCGGGCCAGGGCCCCGGCGTCGTAGGCGGTGAGGCCCTCGTAGAGATGGCGGACGACGGCGGCCGTGCGCACGTGCAGGGCCTGGCGGGGATCGCAGCCCGCCACCGGGTCCGGGACCAGGACCGTGAGGGTGGCGGGCTCCGGGTCGTCCCCCCCCCCGGAAGACGGCGAGCAGGCGCCGGCGGCCAGCAGCGCCAGCAGCGCCAGGCTCGGCCCGTGCTTCCTGCGCATGCCCCGCTAGAAGTCCACGGCCTGGTAGAACTCCTCGATCGAGCCCAGGACGAAGCCGATGCCGATGCTCGGGTAGACGGCGGCAGCGGTGGCCTGGCTGTTGGTGGGGCGCCAGTCGAGGCCGGTGATGTCGCGCTGCCCATCCTGGCGCAGCACGGCGTAGCGGTGGAGCGCCTGGCCGGGGACGCGCACCCAGGTGCGATCGGCGCCGCCGCAGAGCACGTAGGCCCGGTCCGGCTTGAAGTCCACATCCTTCAGGTCGTCGGTCTCGACCACCTGCTGGATGGTCCAGCCGTCGCCGGCATCCAGCAGCGCCAGGACGCCGTAGGTGCCATCGTGGCCCACCGCCAGGGCCCAGTCCGCCTGCTCGGGCTGCCACTTGACCCGCTGGAGGATGGTGCCTTGTCGATCCAGGACTCGAGTCAGGGTCTCCTCGAGGATGGTCGTCGGCGGCCCGCAGTTGGGATCGCGCCAGCCGTTGGTGTAGCGGTAGACCCAGGCGCCGTGGAAGCCGACCACCAGCACCTCGTCGGAGGAGCGGGTGAAGTCGCAGGGGTAGGCGGGGTCCTGGTGCTGGCCGAGGGGGTTGACGTCGCAGCCCAGGAACCAGTCGCTGCTGCTGCCCTGGATCCCGGCCGGCACCTGCAGCCGCGTACCGGTGGCCGGATCCCAGTCGTAGAGAGCGATGGCGCCCAGGTTGCCGACCATGACGAAGTCCCAGCCGTCCGCAGCCAGCTCGCCCCAGGGCAGGGCGGCCGCGCAGCCCCCCCAGTTGGTGGCCGCGAAGGAGGGATCGGGGTTGACCACGGTGACCACCGGCAGGCCCGGCGCCGGCACGTGGTCCACGTGCAGGACCAGGCCACCCCAGCCGACCGCCAGGGCGAAGGTGCCGTCGGGGCTCCAGACCACCTGCTTCAGGATGCGGCCCTCGCCGCTGTGCAGCAGCACCAGCTCGTAGTCTCCCTCGGTGCCGTTGAGCCCTGGGTTCCAGCGGTACTGGTAGAGCTTGCCGTCCTCGCCGGCGACCAGGGCGTAGTCCCCCTGGGGACGCCACTCGATGTCGTACCAGCGCTCGCTGGTGTCCGAGGCACGGGTCTCCCCTTCGTAGCTCTCCGCCCGGCGCCGGTCCACGAGCACCGGCTCCTGCAGGTCCAGGACCGGTCCGGGGAAGAAGGCCGGAGCGAAGTTCACCGCCCGGTCATAGGCCTTCTGCACCGGGTAGCCGAGGCTGATGTAGTTCCAGAAGGGCCAGAAGAAGACCGAGCCCGCCGGCACCCCGGCCACCGGTCCGAAGCCCGGGTAGAAGACCGGGTTGATGTTGTAGGCCATGGACTCCAGGTGGTACCAGGAGAGCTGGTCGGCGGCGGCCGAGGCCACCATGACCCGGCGGTTCTCGCCGTTGCCCTCCAGGACCAGGGACGGCGCCAGGAACTGCTCCGCGTAGCAGCAGTCCGCCATCAGGACCAGGAGCCCCGGCCGGTGGATGCCGGCGAAGGCCGCATCCAGCCAGCCGTCGAACTCGTCCGCCGTGACCTTGTCATCGGCCGGGTCGCCGGGGGTGGCCTCGCCCGCCTCGAAGTAGAGGGCCGCCGGGTTCAGGCTGTCGGCGTCGGCGCCGTGGTCCACCAGGTAGAGGAAGACCTTGTCGCTCGGAAAGACCCGGGAGGCCAGGTCCTGGATCGCCGCCTGCAGGTTGTCCTTGGTGACCGGCGCCGCGCCCTGCCCGACGGTGAGCGTCTCGTAGTCGCAGAGCGGGTCGTCGGCGGTGGCCGGGGAGCCGTCGGGGCCCCACAGGGCGTTGCGTGGCCAGAGGGGCAGGCCCCAGTCCACCCACTCGTCGCCGAGGACGTCGTTGTCGTTGCCGCCGCCGATCGGCCGCTCGCACAGGGAGTTGCCGGGCTCGTCGTCGTGGAAGAGCATGAGCGTGATGCGGCCATCCGGGATCCCGCGCTGGAAGCGCAGGGTCTCGTAGGCCAGGAGTGGCATGGCCGGGAAGCCGTCCCGATCCTGGAGCAGGCGCGCCAGGTCGGGTGGGTTGCCGAAGGGCAGGCCGAGCTCGTAGTTGAACAGGTCGATCTCGGCCGGGGACACCTCGTAGATGTGGAAGTCGTTGGCGGTGTTCGCCAGCAGGACCCAGGTGCGGCCGGCGCCCGGGGGTGCGGGCAGGACGGGGTCACCGGCCGGCGTTCCGGGCGTCGGGCTCCAGCTCCCTTCCTGTCCCGGCAGGGACCCTGCCAGGGCCGCCAGGAGCAGGGGCGGGAGGATCGTTCTGCAGCGGAACTGCGGTCGAGAAGGGCTCATGGCATCCTCCGTGGCTTGCGGGACGGGGAGATCGTGCTCCTCCCGGGGAGCAAGCCCCGTGCCAGACGCCGTGGCCGCCTGGGCCCGCCTGCCGGGGGGGCCTGTCCACAACCGGGCACCATGCTGTGCACGGAAGACGACAGCCTGGCCCGCCCTGGCGACCTGGGTCCTCTCCCGGCATACTCTGGCGCTCCCATGCGCAGCCCTGCCCCGTTCCTCCTGCTGGCGGTGCTTGCCGCCTGCAGTTCCGCGCCGCCGGCCCCCGAGGCCGGAGGCTCCCGGGTCTTCGAGCTTCGCTACGCGGCCATCCTGCCCCCGGACCTGGATCCCGAGGCCGGGCCCGTGCGTCTGTGGGTGCCGGTACCGGTGGACGACGGGCGCCAGCGGGTGAAGCTCCTGGAGCGGCCGGCCGAGGCCTCCTTCGGCGGCCCGGACATGCACGGCAACCGTTTCTCCTTCGTGGAGCTGGCGGCGTCCCCGGCAGCGGCGGAAGGTGAGGATGGGGAGCAGGTGGAGGGACCGCCGGAGTTCCAGAGCCGCCGGCGGCGCTTCACCTGGCGCTGGCGGGTGGTGCGGAGCGTGGACCATGGGGGCCTCGAGACCGGCCCCCGGCGTCTCGAGGACGAGGTCCGGCAGGGGCTCTACCTCCGGCCCAACCGCCTGGTCCCCGTCTCCGGCATGCCGGCCCGGATCGCCGCCGAGGTGAGCGCCGGTCTCCAGGACCCCTTCGCCGTCGCCCGGGCCCTCTACGACCGGGTCCTGGAGGACATGGAGTACAGCAAGCACGGCGAGGGCTGGGGGCAGGGGAGCGCCGAGTGGGCCTGCAGCGAGCACTACGGCAACTGCACCGACTTCCACGCCTACTTCATCGCCATGGCCCGCTCCCTGGGCATCCCCGCCCGCTTCCAGATCGGCTTCCCCCTGCCGCCGGAACGGGGCGAGGGCACGATCCCGGGCTACCACTGCTGGGCCCACTTCTTCGTCCCCGGCCACGGCTGGATCCCCGTGGACATCTCCGAGGCCGACAAGCACCCCGGGAAGGCCGAGTTCTACTTCGGCCATCTCGACGCCGACCGGGTGGCCTTCAGCTTCGGCCGAGACCTGATCCTCGACCCGCCTCAGGCCGGGGAGCCCCTGAACTTCTTCGTCTACGCCTACGCCGAGCAGGGGGGCAGGCCCCTGCCCGGCGTCGGCACCGAGGTCTCGTACCGGGACCTCGAGTAGGGAGACCGCGCCCGCTCTAGCGGGCCGCCTCGGAGTGGGCCAGGTACTGGCCGGCCCAGCCGCAGGAGGCGTAGCAGGCGGGACAGGGCAGGGCCCCGTAGGCGAAGGCCCGCCGGCCCTGGTGCATGTCGAGGGTCGGCCAGCCCCGTTGCTGGCCGGTGAGGACGTCGTAGGACTCGACGTCGGCCCGGTAGCCGAACCAGTCCCCGGCGTAGGCGAAGACCTTGGAGCCCACGCTG
The DNA here is from genome assembly GCA_964389745.1 of uncultured Planctomycetales bacterium. Taxonomy (GTDB): domain Bacteria; phylum Planctomycetota; class UBA1135; order UBA1135; family UBA1135; genus CAYMFV01. The sequence continues at coordinate 6,306 of CAYMFV010000089.1, forward strand.
TCCATGCCGCAGCCGGCGCGGCTCTGGCCGTTGGTGGGGTGGTTGAGGAAGGCGGGGCCGTTCTGGAAGGAGCCCGTCGTGGGGTCGTAGATCACCAGGAAGGTGTCGGTGTAGTAACCGGTCATGTAGACCTTCCCGTCCACCGAGTTCGGCCGGGCGGTGATGGTCAGGTAGGTGTCCGCCTGGGGCATGGCGCCGGTGGTGGTGAAGGTCCCGGCCGTCGTGTCGAAGATCCAGGCGTCGCCGTAGACGAAGGCGAGATCACTGCCCCCGCAGACCAGGATCTGGCCGTTGCCCAGGTTCGAGGCGCCGACGCCCATCATCGGCCGGGGCAGGGTGGTCTGGTGGACGCTCCAGGTGTCGGTCGCCGGGTCGTAGATCTGGATGGTGTCCACCGGTTGCCAGTTGATGTCGAAGCCACCGAAGACGTAGAAAAGCCCGTTGTCGTGGACGCAGGAGCCCATGATGTTGCTCACCGGCACGGGCATGGGCACCGAGCTCTGGGTCCAGGTGTCTGTGCCCCGGTGCCACTGCTCCACGAAAGCGGCCCGGCCGCCCCCCGAGGTCTCACCACCGATGATCCAGAAGTCCTTGCCACCCAGGGTGGCGCTGCCGGGGCGGCTCCGGGCCACGGCCGGCTGGGCGATGACGATCCAGGCCGGAGGCCCGGCGTACTGGGTTCCAAAGCCCTGGCCAGAGGCCAGACCGGTGCCGCTGCTGGTGCCGCTGAGGCTGGCGTCGGTCAGGTGGCCGGGAACGGTGGAATCATAGGGCATCTGCACCTGGGCCCCGAGGTCGGGGCCGGCCAGAGCCAGGAGGGCCGCGAACAGGGCGGCAATGGGAAGCAAGCGGTACATGGGACAGTGACTCCTGTGCCGGAACATGGGAGAGCCAGGGGGCCCTCCGAGGGCATGGGACGACGTACATCTCCCCTGCCTAAGAGCTGGCAGGAGACTGGGACGTGGAGAAAAGTGGGAGGGTTCCACGTCCTCGTCACATTGTTCTCTGCCAGGGCCCGAATGACCAGCTGTTCGGGCCCTTTACACAGCCCGGGAGGGGTCCTACCAAGAGAGGGTGCCGCGCCTCCGGGTAACCCACCGCAGCCGCTTCTGTGCCGCCCTCCGCCTGGCCAGCCCGGCCCTGGACGAGGCTGGCAACCGGGAGGCCTACGGGATCTGCTTCAGCCCCCATTCCCACGGGCACGACTACACCCTGGAGGTCACCGTGGAGGGGGAGCCGGACCCCAGGACCGGGATCCTGGTGGACTACGTCCGCCTGGGGGCCCTGGTGGAGGAGCGGATCCTGCGTCTGGTGGACCACCGCAACCTGAACCTGGACGTGGGCTTTCTCGCCGGGGTGGTCCCCACATCCGAGAACCTGGCCCGGTGCTTCTGGGAGCGCCTGGCCGCCGCCCTGCCCCCGGGCCTGCGCCTGGTGGAGCTGCGCCTCCAGGAGGGCCAGGACGACTGGGTCACCCTCCTGGAGCCCTGAACCCCTGCCCCGAGTGCCACCGTGGACGCCCCCGACCTGCACCAGCTCGTCACCGACCTCCTGCGGGCCCTGGGCGAGGACCCGGACCGGGAGGGCCTGCGCCGTACCCCGGAGCGGGTGGCCCGGAGCCTGGCGGACCTCACCTGCGGCTACCGCCAGGACCTCCGGGAGATCGTCAACGACGCCATCTTCCACGAGCCCGCCAGCGAGCTCATCCTGGTCCGGGACATCGAGTTCTACAGCCTGTGCGAGCACCATCTCCTGCCGTTCTACGGCCGGATCCACGTCGGCTACCTGCCGGCGGGGCGGGTCATCGGCCTGAGCAAGCTGCCGCGGATCGTGGAGGTCTTCGCCCGCCGCCTGCAGGTCCAGGAACGCATGACCATGCAGATTGCCCAGGCGGTGGAAGAGGTCCTGGAGCCCGCCGGGGTGGCGGTCATCGCCGAGGCGGCCCACCTCTGCATGATGATGCGGGGCGTCGCCAAGCAGTCCTCCGTGACCACTACCTCCTGCATGCTCGGCGCCTTCCGGGAGGACCCCCGGACCCGGAGCGAGTTCCTCTCCCTGGTGTACGGGGAGGCCCGGGTGCGCTGAGCGGCGCCTAGCCTCCCGAGGGAGGCGGCAGGTGCAGGTCCACGGTCACCACCCCGTCGCCGCCGTCGGCCTGGATGGGGACGGTGACCGGGTCCACCAGGCCCGGGAGGCTGACCTGGAGGCTCCAGGAACCGGCCTCGATGCGCTGGCGGAGGTAGAAGTGGCGCACCCAGTCACCCAGGGCAGGATCCCAGTTCCAGTCGGCGTAGTGGGGCCGCAGGGCCTCCACCCCGGTCGCCTCGGGGAACCAGTCGGGCCGGGGCGTGACCAGGACCCGGGCCGGCTGGAGGGCTCCGCTGCCCCGGGCCAGGAGGGCCACGGGCCGGCCCACCAGGGCGACCGGGTCCAGGGCTTCCGTGGGGTCCAGGCTGCTGTCCCCGAGGCCGGCCAGGAGCCGGATCTGCACGGCCAGGCCCCGGGGCAGGGTCAGCTCGCCCAGGTCCAGGTACTGGCCGTCGGCCAGGTCCACCTCCAGGGTGGCGAAGCCGAAGGGCCCGATGGCGCCGGCCGGCGAGGGCGGGCCGAAGAGGGCCAGGACGTGGTGGCCCGGGGGCAGCAGCAGCCGGTAGTGGCCTTCCGGGGAGCCGGGCCGGACCGGGATGGCGCTGGCCGCCTCGGTGGGCAGGTCCTCGTAGAGGGGGGCGCTCCGGGCTCCGGCCACGAGTCCGCCCGGGCTGTCCCGGAGGATGAAGTCCACGCCGGCCCGATCCTGGGGGGAGAGGGTCAGGGTGAGCTGGCGGTGGGGCGTGGGCCCCACGGGCGGGACCACGGTCAGGCCCGCCTCCTGGCCCGCCGGGTTGCTGGCCGTGAGGCGGAGCTCCTGGCCGGCCGGGACGAGGATCCGGGCGGTGCCCCGGGCCGGGTCCACCGGCACCTCCAGGCTCGCGAGGCGGGTGGTCTGGGGCCGGATGCGGACGCTGGCGTCCAGGGCCGGCACCAGGTCGTAGTCCTGGACGAGGATCTCCAGGACGTGGAGGTCCAGGGTCAGCTCCAGGCTCCCGGCCGAGGCCGCCGCCAGGGGCAGACCCAGCCAGCCGGGGCCGGCCAGGAAGGCGTCCTCGAGGCTGCCCTCGAGGGCGACCTCGTCCAGGGCCGGATCGGCCACGTAGGGGACCTCCTGGAGCTCCAGCCAGGTCGCGGTGCCCGCCAGGGGGTCCGGCGTCCGGGCCAGGCCCAGGACGTCGGCCACGACGAGGAAGGTGTCGCTGC
>CAYMFV010000090.1:0-9527 GCA_964389745.1 uncultured Planctomycetales bacterium
GTCCCGGGTGACGGCGGCGTTCGGGGTCTGCGCGAAGTTGCCGCCGGCACCGCCGCCGGCGATGAGCTGCCGGCTGGCCACGGTGATGGGATCCCCCGTGCCGTCGGGCGTGGCGTCCGACCAGGCCAGCCAGGACTGGACGGCACCCTCGCCGCCGCCGCCGCCGCCCCAGCTGTCGCCGAAGGGGCCGTCGCCGGCCTCGCCCCGGAGGGTCTCCTTGTCGGTGTCCAGGGAGGCCGAACCCCCGTCCCCGCCGCCGCAGTGGCCGATGGCGCCGGGCTCGGGGATCTCGGGAGCGTTCAGGGCCTGGGGTGTCCGGGCGTCCTCGCCGCTGACATCCAGGCTGCCCAGCAGGGTCACGGTGCCCGTGGCGTAGACGATGAGAGGGTTCTCTCCCTTGCCCCGGAGGGTGGCGCCCGTGTCGACGGTGAAGTCGTCCACGTAGAGGACGCCGTTCTCGAAGGTGAAGGCCCGGCCGTTGGAGTCGTTGAGGGTCTGCACCCCCGTGGTGTCCACCTCCAGGAAGGTCCCCGGAGCCAGGTAGAAGTCCGCATCGGCCGGCACGGCCACGCCCGGGAAGTCGAAGGAGGCCTGCACCCGGCCGCCCTGGATCTCCGCCTGGGGCGTCGGCGTGTCGGCATCCAGATCGACGCTCTGGGCGGTCAGGAACTCCTCCTGGATCTCGTCCACCGTCTCCTGGGTGGGATCGTAGCTGGGGTCCCCGTAGTACTCGGCCAGGGTCGGCAGGGGGTGCAGGGCCTCCTGGTCCGCCGAGCCGGTCTCCCCGGCCACGTCGGCGAAGTTGGCCCGGACCACCACCCGCAGCCAGCGGTTCGGCGGCAGGATCCCGGTCACCTCGAAGTTCACCAGGGCGCCGCCGGCAGAGCAGTTGTCCAGGAGCACGAGCCGGCCCGGTACCCGGTTGGTGGCCGGGAAGTCCGACGGCGTCGGGTTCGGAATCTGGTCCCGGGTGGCGGTCGAGTAGAGAACCTGGATGCGCTCGGTGTTCAGGTTTTCCGGGCTGGCGTCGATGGCCTGGTTGAAACGCAGCAGGATGTCCCCTTCCGGGTCCGTGTACAGGTTCAGACCCGCGGGGAACTCCGTGCTCGACAGGATCGGCGGCCCCGCCACCGTGTCGATGAAGAGGGGGTCGCTGGGCGGCGTCGGGGTGAAGAAGCTCCGGGTGAGGCCGACGGCGAGCTGCTTGCCGGTCTGGTCCCGGAGCACCGAGGAGCCGAAGGAGCTCTCCGTGGGCAGGGCCAGCTCGTACTCGTAGCCGCCGGGGACGAAGGCCCCGTTGGTGAAGGTGGAGTTGGTCGGACAGGCGGGCCGGAAGACCACCGTCTTGCCGCCGCTCCCGGCCAGGATCTCGAAGACGCCGGTGACGGGGTGCCCCTGCACGGCCGGGCTCACGGGCCGGATGATGATGCTCGTGAAGCCCACCGACGCCGGGTCCACCGGATGGTTGAAGTTGATGACGATGGGCCGGTTCAGCGCCCACACGTCTCCGTCTGCCAGGTTGATGGACTCGACCTTGAAGGCGCCGACGAAGGCCTCCTGCCCCGAGGTGAGGCTGGAGGAGCCCAGGCAGGACGGGAGCATGGCCGCCCCGAGGAAGGCGGCCAGGAGGGCCAGGCTACGGATGGGAAGGGAGTGATTCCTCATGGCCGGACGTTCCAGGCGAAGCCGAAGGCATCCAGTTCCGATTCGAAGTCCTGCACCGTGTTGGACACGAAGGTGAAGCGGAGCTGGAAGAAGGTCGGGGGGGTCGGGCTGGACAGGAAGGTGGCGGTATCCCGCGTCCAGTCGGTGGGCTGCGGGGTGCCCGGACAGGGGTTGCACGGGGAGTTGCTCTCCACGTCCCCGTAGGCGTCCAGGCAGTTGGTGTCGTTCACGATCGTGACCGCGTCGGGCGGGCACAGGGAGGTGTCCAGGGTCGAGGTGCCGCGGAACTCCACCACCACCTCGGTCCCGGGGGGCTGGCGCTCGGGGGCCGGCTCGCTGGTCACCGGCGTGATGGTATCCAGGATGCCCCCGAAGGCAAACCAGTGGGTGTAGACCCGGGAGACCTTGACCACGAAGTCCACCTGTCCCCAGTACAGCTCGGGGCCGTAGGCCTTGGTCTTGGCGCCGGTGGCGGTGTTGTACCCGCCGCTCGGCTTCTCCCCCTCGGGGGGCTGGTCCGGGATCACGAGGTGCCAGTTGTCCGAGGCGTCCCGGCCGCCGGCCGAGAAGATCCGGAAGGCCGGCAGCGCCGAGGAAGGCACCATGATCTGGACCTGGAAGCCGTTCAGGCCGAAGTAGTTGCCCTCGGGGTAGCACTTGAACCACATCAGCAGGGGCAGGCCGATGGACGGCGCATCGCCCGCCCGGTAGACGACGGTCTGCCCGGTGATGGCCGGGGGCACGCCGCCGCTGTTGGGAGCGCCCGTGATGCTCTGGGGGATGGCCGTGTCCCGCCAGGTATAGGTGTCCTGGAAGGTGGGCCAGGGCATCATCGACGAGCCGGTCACGGCGCTGAACATGTTCACCCCCGAGATCACGTAGGGGGCGTCGAAGACCACCTTCTCCAGGTAGCCCTGGCCACGTCCCAGGACGTTGTTCTTGAACACCTGCTGGCGCAGCAGCCCCGAGTTCGGGTAGGCCGGGTAGCCCGTCTGCTGGTTGATCAGGTCATCGGGGTAGTACCTCGAGTGGGCCAGGGCCAGGGCGTAGCGGCCGAACACGTCGTCGAAGACGGCGCCGCCGAAGGGCGACCAGTTCAGGCCCTCCACGTCCAGGTTGTACTCGCTGGGAGCCAGCAGCCCGAAGTTCAGGTGGTGGTAGCCATAGACCGTCACCAGCGCCGCGCCCGTCGGGGTCAGCGGCGTCATCACCCCCTGGCTGAAGGCGATCCGCTGGCCGATGAAGGCGTTCGCCTTCGGATCCGCCACCCGGGAGAAGCGGTTGATGTCCCGGCCCTTCAGGATCCCGGGGATGAAGGTGAACTGGCCGCCGTACTCCGAGAGACCGTCGCCGTCCTCGTCCAGGCTGTTGAAACGCAGGGCGAAGTAGCGATCGCTCGGCCAGGTCGCCGGGTCGCCGGAAAGGGTCAGGAGGTGGTCCTGCTGGTAGGTGGTCCCGGCCACGAAGCGGTTGAAGTCGACCGTGTTCCCCGCCAGGTCGAGGATGCCGTCCCGACCGTCCCGGAGGGCCAGGCACAGGCGCATGCCGTTGCCCTCGTCGTGGGCATCGGTCAGGCCGGCCAGGGGCGCCAGGGTGTACTCCCGGGAGTCCGGGGAGACCTCGATGGGACCGAACAGGATCCGGCCGCTGCCCGAGGTCCCGGCCTCGGTCTGGAAGCCCACCTGCCGGTCGATGAAGTCCCCCACCGTCTCCAGGGTGGGGTTGTAGCGGCGGGCGTTCTCCGCCGGGTCGTCCGTGTCCACGAAGCTGCAGAGGACCATGGTCTCCATGGACTGGACCGTCACCGGGTCCACGGCCTCGTTGAAACGCACGGTCACCGTGGTGGCGTAGGGATCCAGCCCCGTGGAGGGCAGGGTCATCGGCTCCGGCGAGAAGCTCAACCAGCAGGCCTGCAGGGCGTAGTCGGCCTCGTCGTAGGCCGAGGTCAGGCGGCCCTGCTGGCTGACGCCGGTGGGATCCACGGTGCCCGTCAGCACGGCGCCGGTGACCTTGTAGGCGTCCGGGTTGCTGGCGTCCTCCACCCGGGAGACCAGGACCACGCCACCCCCTACCTCGAACAGGTCCCCCACCTTCGGCGTGATCTCCCGGCAGCCCGCCACGGCGATGCTGTAGGTCAGCGTCCGCAGGCTCGGGCTCCCGGCCACGCTGTCCACCCGAAGCACGTCCACCGGCTGCTCGGTGATCAGCTGCGGCCGCACCTGGTCGACCATGAAGCCGTTGTACGGGTCATCGGTGTTCCCCGAGCGGAAGGCCCGGACCACGATGGGGTCGAAGCTCGGCGACAGCTCGATGGGGTCGGAGGGCTGGGGCTCCAGATGGTGGTTGCCCGCCAGGTTGGTCAGGACCTTCAGCTGGCCGAACAGCACGTCCACCTGCGTCGGAATGCGGACGATGATGTTCGGATCCTGCTGGTTGAAGGAGGCCGGGAAGCCAAGGCCATTCTCCGGGATCCCGTACTGGGCCTGGTCGAAGCGGCTCACCGTCGGGTCCAGGATCAGCACCCCCTTGGGCTTGCCGTCGGCCCCCAGGACGCCGTTCTTCACCACGTAGCGCACCTCCAGGCTCTTGGTGGGTGGATTCCCCACCAGGACCTGGACGGTCTGCCGGTCCACCGAGTCCGGATCGACCAGCTCCGAGAACTGGAGGCGAACGGCGCCGTTCCGGGCCACCCGCGTGAAGGGAGACGGATCGTTGAAGCCCTTCGCCGAGACCGCCGACCGGCCCGAGCGGGCCGCGTTCAGCAGGCTCTCGAACTCGGTCGTGCCCGCCGACGCCAGGATGGTCAGGGTGTCCGACTGGGTCAGGGCGTTCACCCCGAGGACGTAGTCCACGCCGTCGGCGCGCAGGCTCTCCCGGATGACCACGTCCCGCTCCACCAGCTGGCCATCCTGGTCGAAGACGTCCACCAGGCGGCCCCACTCCACCGACTCCAGGACGAAGCCGGCTCGGCCGGTGCCCGGCACGTTGGACGGACTGCTGCCCCCGCCCAGGCAGCCGGTCAGGGCGGGCAGCAGGAGGATGGCCGGCAGCAGCCGGCGGGCGAAGGCGTCGGAGCAGGATCTCGTCATGGCCGGTCCTCGCAGGTCAAGGGCAGAGAGGTCGGGACGGACCGGAACAAGGGGGGCCGGCCGGTCCCCGCGAGGGCAGCAGGCCGGTCGGGGTCGTCATCAGAACTTCCAGGCCAGGCCGAAGCCGTCGAGCATGGAGCGCAGGCCGGCCTCGGCGTTGGACACGAAGGTGAAGCGGAGCTGGAAGAACTGGTAGGGCTGGGAGGGATTCACCAGCGCCTGCTCCAGGTCCGCGCTCCAGTCACCGGGGGTGCTGACGCTGCCCCCGAAGCTGCCTTGGAAGTCGCCGTAGGCGTCGAAGGCCCGATCGGCGTCGGTCAGGGGCGAGGGCGTGGTGGTGGGGTCGGTCGGGTGCTGGACCGCAGCCGAACCCCGGTACTCCACCACCACCTCGGTTCCCGGGGACTGGACCACGTTGGCTGGCTCGAGCAGGCTGCCCCGGATGTCGCCGGTACTGGCGATGGGCACCCCCATGTCGAACCAGTGGGTCCACACCCGGCTCACCCGGACCACGAAGTCGGCCTGGGCCCAGTACACCACCTGGTCGTGGTTCGAGGTGCGCTGGCCGTTGACGAAGCCGCCCGTGGGCGAGGTGCCGCCGGTCGCCGAGTTGTCCGGGATGACCGGCCGGAAGACGTTCCCCGAGTCGATGCCACCGGCGCTGAACACCCGGAAGGCCGGGGCCGTGGTGAAGCCGATGCCCGTCGGGAAGAGGTTGCTCACCTGGAACTGGTTGGTGCCGATGAAGTTGCCCCGGGGCCAGCACCGCAAGCGCACCAGGAGAGGCAGGCCGATCGAGGGCACCTTCTCCGGCCCCCAGAAGGGAGGACCGACCAGGGTCGGCGGCGATCCCTGGGACTGGCTGGCACCACCCAGGTAGGTCTGGGGAATGGCCGTGTCCCGCCAGGTGTACGTGGTGGTGAACCGCGGGTAGGGCAGCATCGTCGTCCCCGACTCGCTGACGAAGAGGTTCACCGCCCGGAGGTCGTACTGGGTCTCGAAGACGATCTGCTCGTCGAAGTCCGGGAAGCCCAGGATGTTGTCATCGAAGGGCGAGCCGGTGAGGAGCCCCGAGTTCGGCCACAGGGGCACCGTCGGATTGATGGTCGGCGCCTCGTCCGGCATCGTGTTGCCGTGGGCCAGGGCCAGGGAGAAGATCGGGAAGGAGTCGTCGTTGACGACGCCCCCGAGGGGCGCCCAGTTGAATCCTTCCACGTCCAGGTTGTACTCCTGGGGGTTCTGGTAGGAGAAGCCGAAGTCGTGGGGCCGATACGCGGTCATCACCACCGCCCCGGCCGGCGTCAGGGGCTCGAATGGAGCGTTGGCAAAGCCCAGGGCGAGGCCGGCGCCGATGGACTCGGTGTTGCCGTCGGCCTGGCGGGAGAAGCGCTCGGGCTGACGTCCGGTGATCCTTCCCGGCACCACGTCGAACTGGCCCCCGTACTCGGGCAGGCCGTCCCCGTCCTCGTCGATGCCCTGGCCCCGGAGGCAGAAGTAGCGGTCCTTCAGGGTCTGCCCCGCGAGGTCCGGCGCCACCTCGATGGTCTGCTCCGGGTCCTGGCCCGTGCCCGGCGCCGGGCCGGCGGCGAAGCCGGAGAAGGCCAGGGGGTTGCCGGCCAGGTCGACGATGCCGTCGACGCCGCCCCGCAGGGCGATGCTGTAGTACTGCTGGTTGTCGCTGTCCGGGTCGGTGAGCCCGGCCACGGGCGCGAGGGTGAAGGTGCGGCTGTCGGTCCCCACCTCGATCGGTCCGAAGAGGATGCGACCGCCATACTCGCGAACGGTCCCGCTCACCGGGTTGTGGTAGCCCCGCTGCCGGTCGATGAAGTCGGCCACCGTCTCCTGGGCGGAATCGAAGGGGGCCGTCGGATCCCCGAAGGCCGCGTTCTCGTCGAAGGCCACCACCACGAAGCTGTGCATCGAGAGCACCGAGAGGGGCTCCACCGGCTCGTCGAAACGCACCCGGATGGTGGCGAAGGGATCCAGGGCGACGGGCTGCCCCGGCGCCGGCTCGGTGAAGGGCGTGAACTCCAGGAAGCAGGTCTGGTAGTCCGTCTCCAGGGGCGAGTAGCGGGTGGTGAGCCGGCCGGTGATGCCCGTACCCGGCAGGGGCAGGGAGCCCTCCAGGACGTTGACCCCGACCTGGACCCACTCCGTGCCGAGACCCCCGGGGTTGCGCTGCACGAAGCCCGCCACCACCGCCAGGGCGCCGCCGATCTCCAGGACGTCCCCCACCTGCGGGGTCAGCATCTGGCAGAAGGTCTGCTGGATGGCGTAGACCACCTGGAACTCCCCGGACTCCCCGACCTGGGAGGGCTGGATCGAGTCCACCGTCACGTCCTTGCGGACGATGAGGTTGGGACGGTCGAAGTCGGGCAGGAATCCCCGGAAGGCGTCCGCCTCGCCGCCGGTCCGGACGCTGCGCACGATCATCGGGTTGCCGGCCAGGTCCGGGAGGGTGGGATCCTCCGGCCCCACCGCGATCTGCCGCGTCCGGGCCAGGTTCATCAGCACCCGGGGCTGCCCGAAGGAAGTGTTGATCTCGGTCGGGATGCGGATCTGCAGGTTGTCGTCGGTCAGGTTGAAGGAGCCCGGGAAGCCGACGGCATTCTGGGGCAGGCCGAGCTCGCCGGACTGGCGCGCCGAGATCGTCGGGTCGAGGAGCACCCGGCCCTTGCCGGCCACCGGGTCGTTCTGCACCACCAGGCGCACGGACATGGCGACCGAGGGCGGATCCCCGGTGATCACCTGGATGGTGGTGCCATCCACGGTCTCCGGCGCCACCTGCTCGGAGAAGACCAGCCGCAGGGCGGCGTTGCGGGGAACCATGGGATAGGGCGGCGGATCGGCGGGGCCCTTCACGTCGAGCTCGTCCAGCCCGGCCTGGGCCGCGGCCAGGAGGGTCTGGAAGCCGCTCGTGCCCTCGGGCTGGAGGATGGTCAGGACCTCCTCCTGGGTGACCGGGTTGGTGCCCAGGTCGTAGTTGATCCCGTCCTCCCGGAGGTCGCCCCGGACCAGGATGTCCCGGGCCACGACCCGCCCGGTCGCGTCGGCGACGCTCACCAGGCGGCCCCACTCGACCTTCTCCAGGAGAATGACGCCCTGGCCGGCTCCTTCCCGTTCGGCCCGGCCGGGCTGGTCGGTGTTGAAACAGCCCGTGCCGAGGAGGACCAGAAGCAGGGCAGCCGGAGCCAGGATCCGGGAGGAGGAGCGGACGCGCCAGTGGGTCATGGTCGACGGGTCGGGTCGCAGGGTCTGTGCGAGGTCGGGCATCGGGCCCGGGGGGCCCATCATCCTAGGCCGGATGCCCCCCCGTGCATACCTCGTCCGGCAAGTCCCGTACCAGCATCCTTCCGGCCTTCCGACCCCGGGGAGGGGCCCTTGCCCGCTCCCGACTGTTCGGAACCGCACGCTCCCCGGCCCCGGCGCCCCCTCCGCCTAGCCGGGACTCCAGAGGTAGCCCTCCCGGAGGGCCGTCTGCCGGTCCCGGAAGGGTCGGAGATTCTCGGGCTGGATCCGGGCCACTGCCGGCCCGTGGAGGGGGTGGAGGCGCCGGGTGCTCCGGCAGCCGGCGTAGTCCACCTCCAGGCGGCTGTCGCAAAGGGCGCAGAGGAACTCCCGGCGGCCGGCCCCGGCCAGGCGCCAGGGCACCGGCAGCCCCTCCTCCCGGGTGATGCAGCGGGGGTTCGGGCAGAGCCCCAGGGAGGGGTCCGGGTGACCGGCGGGCAGGGGCTGGAGAGGCGGCAGGCTCCAGCGGTCCGACCGCAGGAGGGCCAGGAAAAGGGCCGCCCGGACCGCGGGACCGTGGCGGACCTGCTCGAAGTAGCGGGCCCGGGGATCCTCGTCCAGCTCCCGGGGGAGCTCCCCCCGCCGGGGCAGGGGGTGGAGGAGCAGGCAGTCCCGGAGGAGGGGGTCCTCGAGCCGCCCGGGCTCCAGCCGGGGGTAGGCCGAGGGGGGCGCCGCCCCCCGCTCCTGCTGCAGCCGCGTCAGGTAGAGGGCGTCCAGGTGCTCCAGGAGGGGCGGCGCCTCGCCGGCGAAGAGGCGCCCCTGGACCGCTCCCGGGGGCTCCGCCACCCGAGCCACCTCCCGGCCGGTCCAGGCGGCCAGCAGCGGGTGGCAAGCCCGGGCCGGCCGGTAGCCCGCCCGGGCCAGGACCCGGTCCTCGAAGTCCGGCTCCCAGTCGAGACCCGGCGCCGGCAGGAAGACCACCCGGGCCCCCAGGGCCACCAGTCCCCAGAGCAGGGAGCGGGCGGTCCGCCCGTGGGCGAGGTCGCCGAAGAGGCCCACGGTCCGGCCCTGGAAGCTCCCCCAGGCCCGGTACAAGGTGTAGAGGTCGGTGAGGGTCTGGGTCGGGTGGCCCAGGCGGCCGTCGCCGGCGTTCACCACCGGCATGCCAGTGACCGCCGCGGCCAGCCGGGACGCCCCCTCGCCGGTGTGGCGCAGGACCATGGCGTCGCCGTAGGCGGCCACCACCCGGGCCGTGTCCGCCAGGGCCTCGCCCTTGGCAGCGCTGGCAGTTCGGGGATCGGCCACGGTGATCACCGAGCCGCCGAGCCGCAGGACGGCCGCCTCGAAGGACAGGCGCGTCCGGGTGGAGGGCTCCAGGAAGACCATCGCCACCACCCGGCCCCGGAGGGCGTCAGCGAAGAGGCCGGGGGTGTCCTCCACCTCCCGGACCCTGGCGAAGAAGGCCTGCAGGAACTCCGGGGCGAAGCTCTCGGCCGAGTGCAGGCCCTCCAGCTGGGGGAGCAGGCGCATGGGCCCGCCTAGGAT